>NZ_VJVX01000269.1:0-464 GCF_008033685.1 Microbispora sp. CSR-4 | reverse complement strand
CGATCGGTCTGAAGGACGTCGGCACCCTCGGGTCCAACGTCGGTGGTCAGGGTCTGGCCTACAACCAGAAGATCGGCACGGGCATCTTCGAGTTCGGTTACCCGAGCGGGTCGCACCCGGACGGCAACTACGCCTTCTCCGGCAAGACCCAGAAGTGGGCCTACGGCAAGACCTTCAAGGCCTCCGCGCCGTCCCTGAAGGCCGAGGAGCTGGTGGGCATCAAGTCCTCCTTCACCGGCGAGGGCTCCATCGGTTCCGCGTGGCTGTACCGCTACAGCAACGCCAAGCGGCTCGGTTACCTCAACGGTGTGACCATCGCGGTCTCCGACACCGACGGCAACAACCGCATCGACACCAACGTCTCCCCGTACTTCGACGGTGAGACCCTGGGCGTCTACAAGGCCGCTGCCGCCAACTGGTCCGGCAAGATCGTCTGATCAACCCCCCAGTAACGCAGAGTCAAG
>NZ_VJVX01000268.1:0-466 GCF_008033685.1 Microbispora sp. CSR-4 | reverse complement strand
TGGAGCGTGAGGTGCGCGAGCTGCGCCGCGCCAACGAGATCCTCAAGGCCGCGGCCGCTTTTTTCGCGGCCGAACTCGACCCACGGCCGCCCAGGTAGTTGCCTTCATCGACGCTCACCGCGGCGCTTTCGGCGTCGAGCCGATCTGCCAAGTGTTGCAGGTGGCGACGTCGACGTACTACGCGGCCAAGTCCCGCCCGCCCTCCGCGAGGGCGGTGCGGGACGCCCAGCTCATGGCCGAGATCACCACGGTGTGGAACGAGAACTTCGAGGTGTATGGCGTGCGCAAGATGTGGAAAGAGCTCAACCGGCGCGGCACCCGCGTGGCGCGGTGCACCGTGGCCCGGCTGATGAAGCGCCTGGGGCTTGCCGGGGCGGTGCGCGGGGATCACAAGCGGCCCACGACAACGATCTCCGAAGCCCTCACCGAGCGGACCGAAGACCTGGTCAAACGCGACTTCACCGCC
>NZ_VJVX01000267.1:0-468 GCF_008033685.1 Microbispora sp. CSR-4 | reverse complement strand
GACAAGCTCGCCGGCCGTCACGGCAACAAGGGCGTCATCTCCAAGATCCTGCCGGTGGAGGACATGCCGTTCCTCGAGGACGGCACGCCGGTCGACATCATCCTCAACCCGCTGGGCGTGCCGGGCCGGATGAACGTCGGCCAGGTGCTGGAGACCCACCTCGGGTGGATCGCCGCCCAGGGCTGGGACATCAGCGGGGTGGAGGAGGAGTGGGCCGAGCGCCTGCGCGACAAGGACGCGGACAGGGTCGAGCCCTGGACCAACGTCGCCACCCCGGTGTTCGACGGCGCCGGCGAGGAGGAGATCATCGGTCTTCTGGGCAACACGCTGGTCAACCGCGACGGCGACCGTCTGGTGATGCCCAGTGGAAAGGCGCGGCTGTTCGACGGCCGCTCCGGCGAGCCGTTCCCGCACCCGATCTCGGTGGGTTACATCTACATCCTGAAGCTGCTGCACCTGGTCGACGAC
>NZ_VJVX01000266.1:0-468 GCF_008033685.1 Microbispora sp. CSR-4 | reverse complement strand
GACAAGCTCGCCGGCCGTCACGGCAACAAGGGCGTCATCTCCAAGATCCTGCCGGTGGAGGACATGCCGTTCCTCGAGGACGGCACGCCGGTCGACATCGTGCTCAACCCGCTGGGTGTGCCGGGCCGGATGAACGTCGGCCAGGTGCTGGAGACCCACCTCGGGTGGATCGCCGCCCGCGGATGGGACGTCTCCGGTCTCGACGAAGCCTGGGCCGAGCGCCTGCGTGACAAGGACCTGGGCAGGGTCGAGCCCTGGACCAAGGTCGCCACGCCGGTGTTCGACGGCGCCCACGAGGAGGAGATCGTCGGCCTGCTCAACAACACCCTTCTCAACCGGGACGGCTCCCGCATGGTGGGGGAGAACGGCAAGGCGCGGCTGTTCGACGGCCGCTCCGGCGAGCCGTTCCCGCACCCGATCTCGGTGGGTTACATCTACATCCTGAAGCTGCTGCACCTGGTCGACGAC
>NZ_VJVX01000265.1:0-474 GCF_008033685.1 Microbispora sp. CSR-4 | reverse complement strand
GAAGTCGTCGCCGTCCAGGCGGGCCAGCAGCCGTCCCAGGGTGGAGGCGGCCAGCCGTACGGGGCCCGGGAGACCGATCCGGGCGCGTAGCTCGGGATCGTATCCGGCGATGAACCGGGTGATCTTCGCCAGGGAAGTCGCTCCGCCGAGCACGGCGAGCAGGGCTAACGCGAGCAGCGGGCCGAGTCGGTAGCGGCGCCCGCGGCGGCTGCGAGGGTCCGGTATGGCATCCAGCACCTCGGCAAGGGTGGGCAGGTCGGACAGCGGATCGCAGATGGTGACGCGCTCCAGGTGGCGGGAGAGCACGTCGATCGGGGATGATGGCACGCGAACGCGACCCCTGTTCTTGATCGACTGGCTAGACACCGACGATCATGAGGGGTCGCGTTTGTCATCTCCGCACCGGGGCGCCCTCAACTACCCGTCCGTCCCAGGGCTGCGCCCATCTCACCAGCCGAGAACGCTTGGGCCCTG
>NZ_VJVX01000264.1:0-477 GCF_008033685.1 Microbispora sp. CSR-4 | reverse complement strand
TGCGGGACCCAGTGCGGGACCCAGCGCGGGCGCCTACCGGATCGTGAACGGCGCCAGCGGCCTGTGCCTGACCGTCCCCGGCAACAGCACCGCCGACGGCGTGCAGCTCACCGTGTCCAGCTGCAACGGCGCGAGCAACCAGACCTGGAACCTGTCCACCCAGGGCAGCGGCTTCCGCCTGGCCGCCGCCAACAGCGGCAAGTGCGCCGGGGTGAAGGACGCCTCCACCTCCGCGGGCAGGGCCGTCCAGCAGGAGTCCTGCACCGGCTCCACATCGCAGACCTGGGAACTGACCGCCTCGGGCTCCAACTACCGCATCGTCAACGCCAACAGCGACAAGTGCCTCAACACCAAGGACAACTCCACCTCCTCAGGCGCGCTCGTGCAGCAGAACTCCTGCGACTCGGTGTCCACCAAACAGTGGTCACTCCAGCCCACCGGCTCCCAGCCGCCCGCTTCCCCCACCCCCACCAGGAC
>NZ_VJVX01000263.1:0-477 GCF_008033685.1 Microbispora sp. CSR-4 | reverse complement strand
GCGCGGCCCGTGGAACGGCCTGGACGACGTCGAGATCGCCACCATGGAATGGGTCGACTGGTACAACAACCGGCGCCTCCACAGCGCCTGCAACGACCTCCCACCAGCCGAATTCGAGACCCACTACCGAACACAAACCGCCACGGCTATCCTCACCCCAGCCAGCTAACCCGGCCTCCACGAAACTCGGCGCGGTTCACGCCCGTGTAGAACTCCTGCCACACCCGGGCGGCCAGGTCGTCCCGCTTGAGCCGGGCTGCGGCGTACGCGGTGAGCCGGGTGGTGGCCCTTATACCGGGGAGCGGCCTCTCTAGCCTTCACGGAGCCTGCGTTGCCGGCGAGCCCTTCCGGCCTGCACCTCCGGACCGTACGCCGCGACGACAGCCCGGAAGCCTCTGCGAATCATCTCCGGGCACAACGCTTCTGGCCGTCGCGGTGCCCTCGTGCCGGTCGCGGCCTTTCCAGCCTTCACGGAGC
>NZ_VJVX01000262.1:0-484 GCF_008033685.1 Microbispora sp. CSR-4 | reverse complement strand
AGTGACCACCAGGGGCGGGCTGGCCGTACCGCTCGGGCTGGTGCGCGCCTTTCTGGACTTCGTCACCCCCGGCCCGATGCACCCCCGGCTCCATCCAGCACATCTCAGCCCCACCAATCGTGCCGCCCGGCTGGAGGAATCGGCCGAAGCCCGCGCCATCCGCGACAAAGCCCAACGCCCGCGCTACGAGGTCGCAATCCGGTACGCCGTACAGGCAGACGACCCCACCTCGGGTGACGAGCGCGATCGCAAGCAGGCCCGCGAGGCCCGGCGGAACGCGACCCGGGGCCGGGCACACGCGATCGCCTCGTCCTTCGCCCTGTTCGCCGGGCACAACCGGCTGGAACGGCACCGGCTCGCCCTGCCCGCCGAGCGACTGGCCTCCCGGATGCTCCGGCGCGGGTTCCTGCTCTCGGTGCCCGAAATCGCCGCCCTGGCGCACCTTCCCTTGGACGCCGCCGTACCGGGTCTGAGCCGTGCCGGG
>NZ_VJVX01000261.1:0-484 GCF_008033685.1 Microbispora sp. CSR-4 | reverse complement strand
AGTGACCACCAGGGGCGGGCTGGCCGTACCGCTCGGGCTGGTGCGCGCCTTTCTGGACTTCGTCACCCCCGGCCCGATGCACCCCCGGCTCCATCCAGCGCATCTCAGCCCCACCAATCGTGCCGCCCGGCTGGAGGAATCGGCCGAAGCACGGGCCATCCGCGACAAAGCCCAGCGTCCCCGGTACGAGGTCGCGATCCGGTACGCCGTACAGGCAGACGATTCGACATCCGGGGACAAGCGCACCGCCGAGCAGGCCCGCGAGGCCCGCCGTAGCGCCATCCGGGGCCGGGCGCACGCGATCGCCTCGTCGTGCGCCCTGTTCGCCGGACATAACCGGCTGGAACGGCACCGGCTCGCGCTGCCCGCCGAGCGACTGGCGTCGCGGATGCTCCGGCGCGGGTTCCTGCTCTCGGTGCCCGAAATCGCCGCCCTGGCGCACCTTCCCTTGGACGCCGCCGTACCGGGTCTGAGCCGTGCCGGG
>NZ_VJVX01000260.1:0-492 GCF_008033685.1 Microbispora sp. CSR-4 | reverse complement strand
CCGACCGCCGACCGCCGACCGCCGAAACCTACGTCAGGACCGTTGCTGTCCCCGACCTGTGATTCCAAGAGATTGCTAGTTGATCTTGAACTAGCCCCAAGGACGCGAGAGAATTAATACAAGTTTTCGAATCACTCGATGGAGGTGCCATGGATCTGTTCGATGACGATCCTGAGCGCCTTCGTCGTTCGAGCGATGCCGACGGTGAGTGGTGGGACCGTCTGATCGCCAATTCGCCGCTGTGGTCGTCCGACGGCTCGTCCGCCCGTGAGCCCTTCCCGATCATCAACTTTGGCCCCCGGCAGCCCGCCGGCACGCCCGGCACCCAGACCACGGACGCCCCAGGGACGGACGTCCCAGGCACCGACACCGACAGCGCAGACAGCGACGACACGAACGCCGTGCGTGGGGCTGCCATCGGTGCGAACGCCGCTGGCACGGACGGCGCTCGCGCGGACGCCGCCCGTGGGACTGCCGATGGTGGGGCTGCCG
>NZ_VJVX01000026.1:0-110433 GCF_008033685.1 Microbispora sp. CSR-4 | reverse complement strand
TGAGGGGTCGCGTTTGTCATCTCCGCACCGGGGCGCCCTCAACTACCCGTCCGTCCCAGGGCTGCGCCCATCTCACCAGCCGAGAACGCTTGGGCCCTGTGGGAGGGTCTGTGATCACCTCGCCGTCTTACTATGACCAGATCGGCGGCGCACCTGTGGTGCGCGAGGTCGTCGAGCGTTTCTATGATCGCGTGCTCGGCGACGACGATCTGAAGCCGTACTTCACCGGCATCGACATGCCCAGGCTGAAGCGGCACATGGTCATGCTGCTGTGCTCCGTCCTCGGCGGGCCCGAGCCGTACGAGGGCCGTGACCTGGGCGAGGCCCACGCCGGCATGGGCATCACGTCGGAGCACTACGACAAGGTCGGCGAGCACCTGGTCGCGGTGCTGCAGGGCGGCGGCGTCGGCGAGGACATCCTGCGCGACGTCGGCCTCGTCCTCGGCAAGGTGAAGTCGTCCATCGTCGCCGAGCCCGCGGAAACGGCCGACTGAGTGGACACGCAGGCTCTCAAGGACAGCTGGCACCTTGTTTCCCGATCGGGCGACCAGGTGCCGCTGTACTTCTACTCGATTCTTTTCCTGATGAACCCGGACGTACGGGACATGTTCCCGGTGTCGATGGCGCGTCAGCGTGACAAGCTCGTGGGCGCCCTGGGCCGCGTCGTCAGCAACGTCGACCGGGTGGAGGAAGTCGTCCCGTTCCTGCAGCAGCTCGGCCGCGACCACCGGAAGTTCGGGGTGACCGCCACCCACTACCCGGCCGTCGGCCAGGCGCTGCTCGCCACGCTGGAGCACTTCCTGGGCGACCGGTGGACGCCCACTCTCGCGCACGACTGGACGCAGGCGTACAACCTGGTCGCCCAGGTGATGGTCGACGCGGCGAACGAGTCGTCGAAGGTCTCCCCGCCCTGGTGGGAGGCGGAGATCATCAGCCACGAGACGCGCACCCTCGGCATCGCCGTCATCCGCGCGCGGCTGAACTACCAGTACCCCTTCCGCCCGGGCCAGTCGGCGTCGATCTCCTACGCCATGCGGCCGCGCGTGTGGCGCTTCTACTCCTTCGCCAACGCGCCCCGCCAGGACAACACCATCGACCTGCACGTACGCATGGTCGACGGCGGCGTGCTCAGCTCGGCGCTCGTCATGGGCGCGCGGCGGGGCGAGGTGCTGCGCGTGGGCGCGGCGGTGGGCGAACGGCTGACGCTCCCCGCGGACGTCCAGGGCGACCTGCTGATGATCGCGGGTGGCACCGGCCTCGCGCCGCTCAAGGCGCTCGTGGAGCAGATCGCCTACGAGGGCCCGACGCGCAGGGTGGACCTCGTGATCGGCGCCCGGAACTCCAGGGAACTGTACGACTACGAGGCGATGGCCAAGATGGCCGCCGAGCACCCCTGGCTCAACGTCGTGCCGGTCGTCTCCCATGACCCCTTCTATCGGGGCAACCGCGGCTACGCCGTGGACGTCGCGCTGCAGGGATGGCGTGGCCAGCACGTCTACGTCTGCGGCTCGGAGGAGATGGCACAGGCCACCGTCGGACGGCTGCTGGACGCCGGCGTGCCGACCGAGCAGATCCACTTCGACGAGTTCACGAGCGACAAGGGTCGGGAGTCATGACGGCAGAGACGCCTTGGGGCAACCCGACGGGGGAGCGCCAGCCGCTCACCCCGGATCGGGTGCGCAAGCAGGAGTTCACGCGCACCTCGCTCGGGCGCCGCGGCTACAGCGAGGACGAGGTGCGCGCGTTCCTCTACCGCGTCGCGGAGGACATGGCGGCCAGCGACAAGGAGAAGGCCGACCTGCGGGCGTACATCGACCGCATGAAGCAGTGGTACAAGGAACACGGCATGAACCCGGAGCAGGCCGCCGTGTCCCAGACCCCGAACGTCGACGCCATCAACATCCTGTCCCGCGCCCAGCAGACCGCCGACGCGCAGATCGCGGAGGCGGAGGACTACGCGCGGCGCATCGTGAGCCAGGCCCGCCGGCAGTACGAGGAACTCCTGATGGAGGCGCAGCGGCAGGCCGAGGAGGCCGCCAACCAGGCGGTCGGCGCCTACCGCGCGTCGGGCAACGGGCTGCAGAGCGCCGAGGCCGAGGAGCTGGAGCGCCGGATCGCCTACCTGCGCACGTTCGCCGACGTCACGCAGGTGCAGTTGCGGGCGGTCCTCGAGGGGCTGGCACAGGAGGTCGACAAGCTCGGCCACGTGCCCGAGCAGGCCAAGCAACTGGCGGCCGGTCCTCTGGCGGGCGGCTCCCCGTCACCCTCGGTGTACGGATAACCGCCCGCCGCCCTCCTGTCGGGGGAGGAGGTCTACGACAGCGTGCCGGCAGAGCTCGCGTGCAGCGTGACCGAACCGGCCGGGGTGTGAACGATCAGAGTGCGTCCTGAGCAGCTGACCTCCGGCCGGTCGGTTCCGGGCACCACCACGGTCAGCAGCGACGTGGCCACGGGCGAGACGATCACCGGAGCCGGCTCCTTGTGCATGTAGCTCGGCGAGACCCAGCCCTGGTAGGGCGAGGTCTGCCCGCGCACCACCCGCTGGCCGCCGACGGGCTTGCACGACGGCATCGCGAGCTGGACGATCGACGCCTTCCAGTCGCCGTCGCCCACCACTACCTGCCCGCCCGAGTCGGACACGACCTTCAGCTTGGGATCGAGGTGCCACAGGTTCTGGAGCTTGCCTCCGCCGCTGTCGAGCACCGCCATGACGTCCTCGCCGTGGTTCACCAGCACCGACCGCTTGCGCGGCACGCCGTACGCCTTGTCGGTGAACGTGAACGCCTGCCGGTCCTTGCGAACGGACTTCGACACCAGGGCCGTGGGGGTGTGCCCGCGGAACTTCCTGCCCACGATGATCGGCACGTTGTGCGCCTCGGGGCTCATCGTCCACCGCCGGTAGGGCGTGTTCTCGTACGAGACGAAGCCCGCCTCGGTGAGGATCGAGCGGCCCTGGGCGTAGTAGGTGACGCCCATGTGGTCCTCGTGGCCGTGGAACTTCAGCGCCGGCCCGAAGCGGATCGAGTAGTAGGCCGACTTGGGGTCGTCCCACGCCGTACGGCCGAACACGTAGCCGGCGTTGAACACCTGCACGGTGGACCTGGCGTGCTCGAAGGCGGTCGGCTGGACGTCGGCGGGACCGTCGCCGATCGGCACCATGTAGCCGTTGGGCTGGGTGGCGGCGCTGATGTGCCGCGGCAGGCTCTCCCAGCGGGTGGCCAGCGCCGCGGGCACCTTCATCTTGCAGTCCTTGATCGTGTCGACCGCCACCCTGAGCCGGTCGTGCACGTAGATGGCGTAACGCGGCGCCTGCTCGCGCAGCGCGCCCTGCGCGTCGATGTCGAGCTTCATCGACTTCACCATGCGGTTCACGGCGAGGTTCTTCCACGTCGCGTTGCCGTAGCGGCAGCCGATGCGCAGCAGGCCGATGTCCTGGTCGAGCCCGTGGTTGTGGCCGAGCTCGTAGTTCTTGGGGTCCGACAGCAGCTTCGCGTGCAGGGCCAGGCTCTTCGTCAGCCAGTCGGCCTTCACATACCTGCTCAGGCACACCAGGGCCGGGGCGCGCAGCGCGATCGGGTGCTCGGCCCAGGCGTACGGGCTGGTGGTGCGCCCGCCGTACGGGTTGTCCTTGACCCAGTCCTTGGCGATCTCCTCGGCCCGGCTGAGGTAGTCCTCCTCTCCGGTCGTCTCGTAGTCGGCCACGAGCCGGCCCATCCACCGCAGCGACTGGAACACCATCTGCCAGGACCGGTTCTTGTACGGGTCCGTGTGCCAGTTGACGTCCTTGCCGACGGTGACCGCGGGCAGGCCGAGGAAGGACAGCTTGCCGCTCATGACGTCGCCGGCGGTGGGGGTCGCGGGCAGCCAGTCTCCCTGGCACTCCGCGGTGCGGTGCGGCGCCCGCGCCTGGGCGGGTGCGGCCACGGCGAGCGCGGTCAGCGGGAGGACGGCCACCAGAGAGAGGGCTGAGAGGCGGCGGAACACGCCGGATTCCTTCCGAGATCGAATTGGGAGCCGCTCATGCTGTCCGAATTCTGGCGATCTGGTCAAGTCACTCTGATTACAAGTGCACAACTGCTCACAAAAGCCACTTCGGGCCGGGCTGGCCCGAATCATGCGGCACGTGGCCGTACGGCTGCTCGCGCCCGGTCTCCGCGCTCTGCCAGCATGAGGCCATGCCGGCTCCGTTCCCAGAGAGGTTCCCGGACGCGTTCCGAGACGCGTTCCGAGACTCGTTCCGAGACGCGTTCCCCGAGACGCCCGCCGCCGCGGCCGCGCTCGCCGTCGCCACCCGCTTCTGCTCGCCCGCGCTGCTCAACCACTCGATCAGGGCCTACGTGTGGGGCGCCGGCTACGCCCGGGCGCACGGGATCGAGTTCGACGACGAGCTCTACTACGTGTCCTCCCTGCTTCACGACATCGGGCTCACCGAGACCTTCGACAGCCACACGGTGCCGTTCGAGGAGGCGGGGGGACGCCTCGCCTGGGTCTTCGGCACGGCCGCCGGATGGTCGCCGGAGAGGGCCGCGCGGGCCGAGAAGATCATCGTCGTGCACATGCGCGACGACGTCGCCGCGTCCGACGACCCGGAGTCGCACATGCTGCAGGTGGCCACGTCGTGGGACGTGTCGGGACGGCGGCCCGAGGAGTTTCCGCAGGACGCCCGGGCCGCCGTGCTCGCGCGGCATCCCCGGCTCGGGTTCGGCGCGGAGTTCCTCGCCGCCTTCGAGGATCAGTCGCGGCGCAAGCCGGGCTGCGCGGCGGACCGCTCCGTCACGGGAGGCATCGCCGCCCGGATCGCCGCCCACCCGCTCGACGCCTGAACCCGTACGTACGACGGCCCGGCGGGGCGTCCGGGTCCGTCTCGGTCAGGACGCCATCCGCAGGGTCGGCCGCAGGGTCGGCCGCAGGGTCGGCATGGAGACACGCGAGCGGCGGCCCCGCGTTCCGGGGCAAGGAATTCACGCATCCCACACGGCCTGTCCTCGTCGCGGACAGGCCGGGCCGCGGACAGCGACGCCGACGGGTCTGACTCAGCCGTCCTGCTTGGGACCGGTGCTCTCCACGACCTCGAACGTCCACAGCTCGGAGCCGGTCGCGGCCGGGCCCTGCCCGTGACCATGACCATGTCCCTGAGCCTGCCCCTGCCCCTGAGCCTGGGCCTGGGCCTGGGCCTGGCCGTGTCCGTGGCCCTGCGCCCCGGCCTCGGCGGCGGCCTGCGCGTGCCCCGCCTGGAACGCCCGGCTCTCCTGCCAGCGCCGGAAGTCCTCCTCGCTGCGCCAGCGGGTGTAGACGAGGTAGCGGTCGCTGCCCTCCACCGGCCGCAGCAGCTCGAACCACTCGAACCCGTCGGCCGACTCCACCATCCCGGCCCGGTTGGCGAACCGCTTCTCCAGCTCGCGCCGCATCTCCTCGGGCACCGTCAGCACATTGATCTTCACGACCGAAGGCACATCGACTCCCCGTAGCGCTCGACAACGTACGTGACCACCTTACGTACGCCCACCCGGCGTCCCCCACTTCGTGCCCCTCCCGTCTGTGTTCGCCCGTCGAGTCGCTCGTCGCGCCGCCCGTCGCGCCGCCCAGAACGGCACCTCGCTGCGTTGTGCGGACGCCCACGGCTCCGCTGTGGCCTCCTCCTCCGCCTTGCGATGCACCACTCCGGACACCGCTCCTTCTGGCAAACCTTGGCGGTCGCGGCACTAGGCTCGTGACGTGCGTATTGCGAGGTTCTCGATGGGCGACCAGGTCGCCTTCGGCGTGGTGGAAGAGGGCGGGCAGGTCATCGCCCGCATCGGCGGGCACCCCTTCCACGGGGTGGAGTTCACCGGCGAGCGGTTCCCGGTCGCCGAGGTCCGCCTGATCGCCCCCATGCTGCCCAGCAAGATCATCGCTATCGGCAAGAACTACGCCGACCATGCCAGGGAGATGGGTGGCGAGCCTCCGGCCGAGCCGGTGATGTTCCTCAAGCCCAACACGACCGTGATCGGGCCGTCGGAGGCGATCGCCTACCCCGGGAAGCTGACGGAGCGGGTCGACTACGAGGGCGAGCTGGCCGTGGTGATCGGCCGGCTGTGCCGTGACGTCCCCGCCGAGCGCGCGAGCGAGGTGATCTTCGGGTACACCTGCGCCAACGACGTGACCGCACGCGACCTGCAGGCCAGGGACGGCCAGTGGACCAGGGCCAAGGGCTTCGACACGTTCTGCCCGCTCGGTCCCTGGATCGAGACCGAGCTCGACCCGGCCGACCTGGCGATCACCACGACGCTCAACGGCGAGGTCAGGCAGAGCGCCCGCACCTCCCTCCTGCTGCACGACATCCCCGCGCTCATCGCGTACGTGAGCGCGGTCATGACCCTGCTGCCCGGCGACGTCATCCTGACCGGCACGCCCGCCGGGGTGGGGCCGATGTCCGTGGGCGACGAGGTCGGCGTGACCATCGAAGGAATCGGAACTCTCACTAACCGGGTGATCTCACGTGACTAGGGTGCGCTTCGCCCCTTCGCCCACCGGCATGTTCCACGTCGGCGGCGCCCGTTCGGCGCTGTTCAACTGGGCGATCGCCGAGCAGTCCGGCGGCACGTTCGTGCTGCGCATCGAGGACACGGACGCGGCACGCAACCGGCCGGAATGGACCGAGGGCATCATCTCGGCCCTCGCCTGGATCGGCATCAGCGGCGACTCGCCGCACTTCGAGGGGCCCTACTTCCAGTCCGCCTACGAGCAGCAGCACCGCGACGCCGCGGCCAAGCTGCTCAAGGAGGGCAAGGCCTACCACTGCACCTGTACGCGTGACGACGTGAAGGCCAGGACCGGCTCGGAACACCAGGGCTACGACGGCTACTGTCGCGACCGTGGTCTCACCGAGGGCGCCGTGCGGTTCCGTACGCCCGACGAGGGCGTGACCGTGGTGGAGGACAAGGTCCGCGGCCGGGTGGAGTTCCCCAACTCGGCGATGGAGGACTTCGTCATCGTCCGCGGGGACGGCTCGCCGCTGTTCATCCTCGCCAACGTCGTGGACGACATGGAGATGCGCATCAGCCATGTCGTACGGGCCGAGGAGCACCTGTCGAACACGCCCAAGCAGCAGCTCCTGTGGGAGGCGCTCGGCCACGAGCCGCCGATCTGGGCGCACGTGCCGGTGATCGTCAACGAGAAGCGGCAGAAGCTGTCCAAGCGCCGCGACAAGGTCGCCCTGGAGTCCTACCGCGACGAGGGCTACCTCCCCGAGGCGATGGTCAACTACCTGATGCTGCTCGGCTGGGGGCCCGGCGACGACCGCGAGATCATGCCGTGGTCGGAGATGATGCCGCTGTTCCGGCTGGAGGACGTGAACCAGGCGCCGGCGTTCTTCGACGAGAAGAAGCTGCGGGCCTTCAACGGCGAGTACATCCGGGCGCTGCCACGCGAGGTGTTCGTCGCCCGCTGCGAGCCGTGGCTCGACCCGTCGTGGGACCGCTCGGTGTTCGAGCGCGTGGCCGACCTGGTGCAGACCCGGGTCGCCGTGCTGTCGGAGGTCACCGCCAACGTCGACTTCCTGTTCCTCGACGAGCCCGTCTTCGACCAGGCGTCCTGGGACAAGGCGATGAAGCCGGGCGCGGCCGAGATCCTGGCAGGGTACGCCGAGCGGCTGGAGACGGTCGACTGGAACCCCGAGTCGCTCAAGACCGCCCTGGAGGAGGTCGGCCTCGCGCACGGGCTCAAGCTCGGCAAGGCGCAGGCCCCCGTCCGCGTGGCGATCACCGGCCGGACCGTGGGCCTGCCGCTGTTCGAGTCGATCGAGGTGCTCGGTCGCGAGCGCTCGCTCGCCCGGGTGCGCGCGGCCCTCGCCAGGCTGGGCTGACCAGGCCGAGCGACAGCGCGGCGCCGGCGGCCATGGCCAGCCAGACTCCCGTGGTGCCCATCCGGGCGCCGAGCAGGAAGGCCAGCGGCAACTGGACGGCGAAGCCCGCCAGCGTGGCCGCGAGCAGGCCGGCGCCCCGCCCGCCGGCCTGCAGCACGCCGCCGACGGCGATCAGCCCGCCGAAGGGCACGAGATAGAGCGGCATGCAGCGCAGGAACCACACGGCCTCCGCGGCCACCGCGGGGTCGGCCGTGAACAGGCCCACGGCCGCCGGGGCGAGCGCGTTCAGCACGAGCGAGGCGGCCAGCCCCGCGGCCAGGCCATAACGCACCACGGGAGCGGCGTGCCCACGAGGCGGGCCGTCCGCCTCGCCGGCCCGCGAGGTGTGGATCATCGCCGCCTGCCGGAGGGCGTAGAAGGACATCACCCCGGCCATCATGATCTTCAGGCCGATGCCGTACCCGGCGAGCGCGGCCACGCCGTGCCGGCCGACGATGCCGGTCAGCGCCATGCCCACGAGCGCGCGGGCGAGGAAGTCGCCCGACATGGGCAGCCCGGTGCGCAGGATCGCCGCCGCGTCCGACCGGCTGACCGTGCCCTTCTCCGCCCCCGTCCGCGCGCGCAGCCGCCGTACGAGCAGGAGTGCGGACACGGCCAAAGTGGCCAGACGGGCCGCCACGGTGGCCAGCGCGGCTCCGCGCACGCCCAGGCCGAGCCCGTAGATCAGCAGCGGGTCCAGGCCGATCACGAGCACGTTGCAGAGCAGGGCGGTCCGCATCGGCGTCCGGGTGTCGCCGAGTCCCTTGAAGACGCCGTCGACGAGGTTCTGCGCGTAGAAGATCGGGATACCGGCGAACGCCACCGCGTAGTAGCCCGCGGCCAGCCCCACCGTCACGGGATCGTCGGTGAACAGGCGGGCGATCGGCTCGCGCAGCAGCACGCCGGGCACCGCCACGGCCAGGGCGAAGCCGCCCAGCAGCAGCCAGGCCGTACGGATGACCGGGGCCAGCGGGGCACGGCCGTCGCGCCGTCCGACCAGGACCGTCGTGCCGGTCCCGACGCACAGGATCACGCCCAGGGCCAGGTTCTCGGTCGTGGTGGCGACCGTGACCGCCGCGACGGCTTCGCTGCCGAGGCCGGAGACCCACAGCGTGTCGATCAGCCCGACGGCCACGACGGCCGTCAGCAGCTCGACGTAGACGGGCAGGGCGAGCCTGATCAGGCGCATACGTTCACCTCGGCATCCTGAGAACATCGAATCGAGATACATCGAATAGAGGTATAACGATACGATGCCGCCGTGGCAAGCGGTGACCTGGCGCTGACGATCCTCGGATTCCTCGACGAGGAGCCCATGCACGGATATGAGCTCAAGCAGCGGATCGCCGAGCTGAGCGGGCATGTCCGGCCGGTCAGCGACGGCGCGCTCTATCCGGCGATCGCCCGCATGGAGGCCGCGGGGCTCCTTGAGCGGCACGAGGAGGAGGGCTCGGGTGCCGCCCGGCGTCAGGTGCTCACGATCACCGAGCGGGGCCGGGAGGAGCTGTTCAGGCGGCTGCGGGAGCCGTCCGATCTCGAGATCAGCGACCAGGCGAGGTTCTTCACCGTGCTGGCGTTCCTGTCCCGGCTGCCCGATCCCGAGGATCAGGCGCGGGTGCTGCGCCGGCGCCTCGCCTTCCTGGAGACGCCGGCGAGCTTCTTCTACCGCGGCGGAAAGCCCCTCAGGGCCGAGGAGACGCCCGATCCCTTCCGCCGCGGCATGATGCTCGTCGCCCGGGCCGTGACCGCCGCGGAGAAGGACTGGCTCCGGCAGGCGATATCGGACCTCACCCGGACGTGACCGCTACCGGAGCCCTTACAGCAGCCCGCGGCGGTCGAGCAGGGGAGTGATCTCCGGGGCGCGGCCCCGGAAGTCGCGGAACGCCGTCATCGAGTCGATGCTGCCGCCCCGGGACAGCAGGGCCCGGCGGAACGTGTCGCCGTTCTCCCGGCGCAGCCCGCCGTTCTCGTTGAACCACTCGACGGTGTCGGCGTCGAGGACCTCGCTCCAGATGTAGGAGTAGTAGCCGGCGCTGTAGCCGCCCGCCCAGATGTGGGCGAAGTAGGTGCTGCGGTAGCGCGGCGGGACGGCCGGCAGGTCCACCCCGGCCTCCCGCCGCGCCCGCCGCTCGAACTCCTCCACGTCCTCCTCGCCGTCGTACGCCGTGTGCCAGGCCCAGTCGAGCAGGGTGGCGGCCAGGTACTCCAGCGTGGCGAAGCCCTGGTTGAACTTCTGCGTCTCCAGCATCCGGTCGACGAGGTCCTGCGGCATCGGCTCGCCCGTCTCGTGGTGCCGGGCGTACTCGGCCAGGATCTCCGGATGGGTCGCCCACATCTCGTTCACCTGGGAGGGGTACTCGACGAAGTCGCGCGGCACCGCCGTGCCCGAGAACCGGGGGTGGCGCACGTCGGAGAACAACCCGTGCAGCGCGTGCCCGAACTCGTGGAACATCGTGTTGACCTCGTCGAACGTCATCAGGGTCGGCTCGCCCTTGACGATGTTGAGGTTGTTGACCACGACCGGCCTCGTGCCCTCCAAGCCCGACTGCCGCACCAGACTGTTCATCCACGCCCCGCCCCGCTTGGAGGCCCTGGCGTGGAAGTCGCCGAGGAACAGGCCCAGCGGGGAGCCGTCCTCGTTGCGCACCTCGAAGACCCGTACGTCGGGGTGGTAGCCGTACAGGTCGGTGCGCTCGTGGAAGGTGACGCCGTACAGGCGCGACGCCGCGTTGAAGACGCCCTTCTCCAGCACGGTGTTCAGCTCGAAGTACGGCCGCATGAGCCGGCTGTCGATGTCGTAGCGGGCCTTGCGCACCTTCTCGGAGTAGAACGCCCAGTCCCACGGCTGGATCGGGTGACCGGCGATCTCCTCCAGGTCGGCCTGCTCCTTGCGCGCGTTGGCGACGGCGGGCGGCACGAGCCGGTCGAGCATCTCGGTGACCGCACGGGTCGAGCCCGCCGTCTGGTCGGCCAGGACGTACTCCGCGTGGTTCTCGTAGCCCAGCAGCCGGGCGCGCTCCCGGCGCAGGACCGCCATCTCCTTGATCAGCTCGGCGTTCGCCGCGCCCCGCCCGACCGAGGCGCGGTGGATCCGCTCACGCAGGGACCGGTTGGTAAGCTCGGCCAGGGCGGGCTGCCCGGTGGGCAGGACCAGCGTGATCAGATACTTGCCGTCCAGCCCGCGCTCCCTGGCCTGGTCGGCGAGCGCCTGGATCGCGTCCTGCGACAGCCCGTCGAGCTCGGCCACGTCCTCGACCACCACCGCCCGCTCGTTGGTGTCGGCGAGCAGGTTCTGCTCGAACGTCGTGCCCAGGGCCGACAACCGCTCGTTGATCTCCCGGAGCCTGGCCTGGTCCTGCGGGCCCAGCGTGGCGCCCGCCCGGGTGAAGTCGGTGACGTAGCGCTTCAGCAGCCACCGCTGCTCCTCGTCGGCCGCCTCGACCGCCTGGATGCGGGCGAAGAGCCCGGCGTTGAGGTGGATCGCGTCGGCGTGCTTGGAGAGCTTCGGCGTGACGTCCTTCTGGATCTCCTGGACGCCCGGCGTCGTGTCGGAGGACGCCTGGTTGAAGAACACCGCGGAGACCCGTTCGAGCAGGGCGCCGGACCTCTCCAGCGCCTCGATCGTGTTCTCGAAGGTAGGCGGCTCCGGGTTCTCGGCGATCGCCTCGACCTCCGCGAGCTGCTCGGCCATGCCCTGCTCGAACGCCGGCGCGTAGTGCTCCTCCCTGATCTCCTGGAAGGGGGGCAGCCCATAGGGCAGGGTGCTCGGGCTGAGGAAGGGGTTCGCGGCCGAGGTCATGGCTGGCGGCTCCTCACGTGGTGCTGACGGTTTCCCCCAGCCTCGCACAGGAGGATCCGGCCCCGCGCGCAGGAGGACCGCCGTTCTCCACCAGCGAAGATCCGGCCTTCCTCCGGGGGATCGGCCCTGCGTACGGGGCATCGGATCACGAGATCGCGAGGCGCGCCGCAATCGTTTTGGTAGTGGGTCGCAAGCTGGGCTATTCTTTCGGAGTCGCAAGCGAGAGCCGCGAGGCCCCCGCGAGCAGATGGGGTATGGGGTAATTGGCAGCCCGACGGATTCTGGCTCCGTTAGTCTAGGTTCGAGTCCTGGTACCCCAGCTGGATCCCCCCAAGGGATTCTGCTGGAAACAGCGCAGTGTGCAAGGTCCCGTCGTCTAGTGGCCTAGGACGCCGCCCTCTCAAGGCGGTAACGGCGGTTCGAATCCGCTCGGGACTACTTCACTGCACTCGGCTCCGTCGTCTAGTGGCCTAGGACGCCGCCCTCTCAAGGCGGTAGCGCCGGTTCGAATCCGGTCGGGGCTACATCCACCGAGAACCTCGGCACTTGCCCGTGCCGGGGTTTTCGCCGTTACGGACGCCGCGCCCCGCTCATGGCCCGCTGCGCGGGCGCGAATCCGGTGGGGGCTACATCCACCGAGAACCTCGGCACTTGCCCGTGCCGGGGTTTTCGCCGTTACGGACGCCGCGCCCCGCTCATGGCCCGCTGCGCGGGCGCGAATCCGGTGGGGGCTACATCCACCGAGAACCTCGGCACTTGCCCGTGCCGGGGTTTTCGCCGTTACGGACGCCGCGCCCCGCTCATGGCCCGCTGCGCCGGGTTACCCTCCGAGACCCGCCGCTTACGCTGGAAGCGACGGGGCGGGGGGTGATGGACGGTGACATCGGCGCGGGAGATCTTGGACCGGCTGGTGCGCGCCTTGGACGCTCATGACGTCGAAGGCGCGGCGCTGCTTTTTCATCCACGGGGCGCCATCGTGGGCCCGGAGGGCACGGCGGACGGGCGCATGGAGGTCGCGTCATACCTGGAGAGGTTCTTCGTCGCCTTTCCGGATTGTCACCACCTGATCTGGCGTCAGCTGGACGTCGGCGACTGCGCGGTCAACGAGTCGACGCTGACCGGCACGCACAAGGGTCCGCTGCTGTTGCCGACCGGTGAGGAGATCGAGGCGACGGAGCGGCGATTCCACCTGCGTGCCTGCCAGATCGCCACGGTCGAGGACGGGCTGGTGATCGGCTACCAGTTCTACTGCGACCAACTGGAGCTGCTCGCACAGCTCGGGCTCTATCCGCCGCCACCGGACTAGCCACCGGACCGGCCACCTGGCTGGAAGCGAGCTAGAAGTGCTGGGCGTTGGCGTCCTCACAGGCGACGGCGACCACGCCCTCTATCTCGGCCAGTTTGCTCGTGAGGTCCGCGATCGAGCCCGGGCCGCGGATCAGCAGGGTGACCGTTACCGTGCCGGCGTCGTGGCTCCTGCCGGGCTGCTCCAGCGACAGCTCGTCGACCACGAAACGCAGGCCCGTGCACTCGGCGAGGGCCTGGCGCAGCACGCCCCGTCCGTCCGCGTACGACAGGCGCAGCCGCGACTGGGCGTGCTTGGAGCGGGGGAGCCGGGCGGCCAGCGGGGTGAGCCCCAGCATCACGACGAAGTTCCCCACCGTGGCGAGGACGGCGAGCCACCAGAGGCCGGCCCCCGCGGCCATGCCGACCGCGGCGGTGAGCCACACGGCGGCGGCGGTGGTCAGTCCCTTGACCACGTCGCGGCGTACGAAGATCAGCCCGCCGCCGATGAAGCCGATGCCGGAGACGATCTGGGCCGCGACCCGGGACGGATCGAGCACCACCGACTCGCCGAGGATGTCGGAGAAGCCGTACTTCGACACGAGCATGAACAGCGCGGCGCCGAACCCCACGAGCGTGTGCGTGCGCAACCCGGCGCTCTTCTGCCGGATCTCCCGCTCCAGCCCGATCGCCGCCGACAACACGAGCGCGAGGGCGAGATCGACGCCCTGTTGCCAGCCGGGGGCGCCACCCGCGCTCAGTGATGCCGTTATCACACGACAAGACTAGGTTTCCTCGCCTCGGGATGTGCGCGATTTGCGTTACGGGAACCCTGAGTTCGAAAATTAGACTCATGACGACGACAGCGAACACGCGTACGCATACGTGGGCTCCGACGACCACGCCTCCGGCCGACATGAGCGGGATCGACTTCCTGCGGGCGCTGCTCGCCGGGCGGTTCCCGCCGCCCCCGATCGCCGGCACGCTGGGCTTCACCCTCGTCCGTGTGGAGCCGGGGGTCGCGGTCTTCGAGGGGGAGACGGGCGAGCACCAGTACAACCCGCTGGGCTCGATTCACGGCGGCTACTTCGCGACGCTGCTCGACTCGGCGCTGGGCTGCGCGGTCATGAGCCGCCTGCCCGCCGGGCGGGGCTACACCACCACCCAGCTCAACGTCCACATGGTGCGTCCCGCCTTCGCGCACACGGGAACGCTGAGGTGCGAGGCGACCGCCCTGCACGTCGGCAGGACGGTCGCGACCGCGGAGGCGCGGCTGACGGCCGTGGGCGACGGCAAGCTGTACGCCCACGGCACGACGACCTGCGCTATCTTCCCGACCGCGCCTTGAACAGCGCCCGCTTGGCGGCCTTGACCACCTGCTTGTCCGGGTGGGTCTCGCCGATGAGGTCCAGCAGCTCCTCGACGTGAGGGTGGTGGACCTTCCAGATCACGTCGAGCAGCCCGATGAGCGTCTGCGCGGGGCCGATGTCGTGCAGGCTGGACACGAACTCCGGCCTGCCGAGCCCGGCGGAGATCGTCCACATGTCGAGGATCAGCCAGTGGGTGTCCGCCTGGGTCGGCTCCGGGGCGTCCTCGACGTCCATCTGGGTCAGGTGCGTCGCGGCGTACGGCCGCAGCGAGGGCTCCTTGAGCGCCTCCTGCCAGGCGGGGATGGCGGCCTCGCCCAGGGAGCCCACCAGGCTGGCGGCCTGGACCCGCACGAGGGCGTCGGCCTCCTCCTCGGCGGCGGCCTGGAGCAGCTCGGAGGCGGCCCGCTCCGGGTCGCGCAGGGCGAGCCAGGCGGCGAACTCCTCGTCGGCCTCCTCCTCGGACATGTCGGCGCTGAACGACAGCAGGTCGAGCGCGGTCATGGCGTCGATGGCGGGCCGGGCGTCGATCTCGATGTCCTCGTCGTCCAGCATGTGGACGAGGCCCTCGGTGCCGAGCGGCGTGAGGGTCACCGCGTCGCCTTCGACGGTGACCATGCCGTAGCCGGTCAGCCAGGCGAGCACGGAGGCGAGCGGGTCGCCGGCCGCGGCCCAGGCGTCGGCGCCCAGGTCGTCGTACTCCGCCGCGGCCTCGGCCAGCTCCTCGCGCAGCGAGGACACCGGCCGCGTGCCGTCGGCCAGCAGCACGCGGATCAGCAGCGCGCGGGTCAGGCCCGACAGGGCCAGCGTGAGATCGTCGTCGTCCAGCTCGGGGTCGCCGTAGTCGAGAGAGTGGAGGCCGAGCATCCAGGCGTCCAGGACGTCGTCGTCGTCCTCGAAGGGCCAGGCGGCGGTGTCGGAGTCGACGCTGACCGTGTCGTCGCCGTCGGGGGCGAGGAACTCCAGGTCGATCGCGAGGTTCCACAGGTTCCAGATGTTGCGCGCGTCGGGCAGGCCGAGCGTGCGCACCGCCTCGTCCACCTCGGACTCGGTGAGCAGCGTCTCCTCGCCCACCTTGCGCCCGGTGCCGACCCACAGCGCCAGGTCGCGGGCCTGTGCGATGAGCGTCACCCCGCGGGCCGCCTCGGCCAGCTCGGTGTCGGGACGCAGCCTGATCGTGGGCAGGGCGCCGATCTCGTCGGCGAACGGCTCGAAGTCGCCGAGGCCCTCGTCGGCCTCGTCCTCGTCGAGCTCGTCCTCCTCCTCGTCCCAGTCGCGCTCGGCGATGGTGTCCTCCATCGCGTCCACGAAGTCGTCCTCGACCTCGTCCAGCTCCGCGAGCAGGGTCTCCAGGGACGCCGAGCCCGGCGAGAGCCGTCCGGTGGACGACAGGAACGTCAGATAGGACCGGACGGCGGTGATCATGCCGTCCGCGGCGGCGTCGGGGTCCTCGACGACCTGGGGCATGCGCTCCAGCAGGACCGTGCGCAGGTCTCCACGCTTCCACAGCCCGACGTCGTTGCGGGCGATCAGCCGATGCCACAGGGCGACGGGGCCCACGAGATCGGGGTCGCTGCCGGGTGCGTTGTCCGGCGCCCAGAGGATGAATTCTTGGAGCAGGGGACGCAGTTCAGCGGCGGCTGCCTCGATGCGGTCTGTCCCCCCGCCAGCCTAGTGCCGCGACCGCCAGGATTTGCCCGGAAGGAGCGGTGTCCAGGGCGGGTGGGGCGACCAATGCGGCGAGGCGCCGCTCCGGGTGACGCGACGGGGTCAAGAGCGGCGGGAGGGGGCGCCGGGGGCTGCCCGGACCGCTCTCCGATCAGTTCGCGCGGCGCATGGCTTCGGTGATCCGCTCGGCGGCCGCGACGACGGGGGCGGCGTGCATCCGGCCGGGCGTACGGGTCAGCCGCTCGATGGGGCCGGACACGGAAACCGCGGCGATCACCTTGCCGCCGGCGCCGCGGATGGGCGCGGAGACGCTCGCCACGCCCTGCTCGCGCTCGCCGACGCTGTGGGCCCAGCCCCTCCTGCGTACGCTCGCGAGCGTGGCGGCGGTGAACTTGGCCCCTCGAAGGCCGCGGTGCAGCCGGTCGGGCTCCTCCCAGGCGAGCAGGATCTGCGCGGCGGAACCCGCGGTCATGGGCAGGGCGGAGCCGACCGGCACCGTGTCGCGCAGCCCGCTGGCGCGCTCGGCGGCGGCCACGCAGACCCGCTCGTCGCCCTGACGCCGGTAAAGTTGAGCACTCTCCCCGGTCAGGTCGCGAAGCTGGGTGAGCACCGGGCCGGCGACGGCGAGCAGCCGGTCCTCGCCCGCGGCTGTGGACAGTTCCGACAGGCGGGGGCCGAGGATGAACCGGCCCTGCGTGTCGCGGGAGACGATGCGGTGGTGCTCCAGCGCGACGGCCAGCCGGTGGGCCGTCGGCCTTGCCAGGCCGGTCGCCTGGACGAGCTGTGCCAGGGAAGCCGGGCCCGCCTCCAGGGCGTTGAGTACGAGAACCGCCTTGTCGAGTACTCCGACCCCGCTAGAGTTGTCCATACCCCGATACTGCCGTCTCGCCATACGAGATGCAAACGCAATGTTGGGAAACAACAGATACAGTGTCCATATCCCGATATTTCCGTCTCATCATGAGAGACACGACCGCGGGGGTCTGAACGCGAGGAGGCGTCACAACCATGGGTCGCACACTGGCTGAGAAAGTCTGGGAGCAGCACGTCGTACGGCGTGCCGAGGGCGAACCCGACCTGCTCTACATCGACCTGCACCTCATCCACGAGGTGACCAGCCCGCAGGCGTTCGACGGCCTCCGCATGGCCGGCCGCACCGTGCGTCGCCCCGAGCTCACGATCGCCACCGAGGACCACAACGTGCCGACCGTGCTCGGGCCGATCTCCGACCCGGTGTCGCGCACGCAGGTCGAGACGCTGCGCAAGAACGCCGCGGAGTTCGGCATCCGCCTGCACCCGATGGGCGACGCAGGTCAGGGCGTGGTGCACATCATCGGCCCGCAGTTCGGACTGACCCAGCCCGGCATGACGATCGTCTGCGGCGACTCCCACACCTCGACCCACGGGGCGTTCGGCGCCATCGCGTTCGGCATCGGCACCTCCGAGGTCGAGCACGTGCTGGCCACCCAGACGCTGCCCGCCTACCGGCCCAAGACGATGGCCATCGAGGTCAAGGGCGAGCTGCCGGTCGGCGTGACCGCCAAGGACCTGATCCTCGCGATCATCGCGAAGATCGGCACCGGCGGCGGCCAGGGCCACATCGTCGAGTATCGCGGCGAGGCCGTGCGCAAGCTCTCCATGGAGGGCCGCATGACCGTCTGCAACATGTCGATCGAGGCAGGCGCGCGGGCGGGCCTGATCGCCCCCGACGAGACCACGTTCGAATACCTGCGTGGCCGTCCGCACGCGCCCTCCGGCGAGGACTGGGACCGGGCCGTCGAATACTGGAAGACGCTGCGCACCGACGACGACGCCGAGTTCGACAAGGTCGTGGAGATCGACGCCGCGACTCTCACGCCGTTCGTCACGTGGGGCACCAACCCGGGCCAGGGCGCGCCGCTCGGCTCCACGGTGCCGTCGCCCGAGCAGTTCGCCGACCCGGTCGAGCGGTCCGCCGCCGAGCGGGCGCTGGAGTACATGGGCCTGACCGCGGGCACGCCGCTGCGCGACATCCAGGTGGACACCGTCTTCGTCGGCTCCTGCACCAACGGCCGCATCGAGGACCTGCGCGCCGCCGCCGAGATCCTGCGGGGCCGCAAGGTCGTCACCCGTACGCTGATCGTCCCGGGCTCCATGGGCGTCAAGAAGGCCGCCGAGGAGGAGGGCCTCCACGAGGTCTTCAAGGCGGCCGGGGCCGAGTGGCGCGAGGCCGGCTGCTCGATGTGCCTGGGCATGAACCCCGACACCCTGAAGCCGGGCGAGCGCAGCGCCTCGACCTCCAACCGCAACTTCGAGGGCCGCCAGGGCAAGGGCGGGCGCACCCCCCTGGTCTCGCCGCAGGTCGCGGCCGCGACCGCGGTGACCGGCCGGCTGCCCGCCCCCGCCGACCTCTAGCCCGCCCGCCCCAGTCCCAGGAAGAGATCATCATGGATGCCTTCACCACCCACACCGGCCGGGCCGTGCCGCTGCGCCGCAGCAACGTGGACACCGACCAGATCATCCCGGCGGTCTGGCTGAAGCAGGTCAGCCGTACGGGCTTCGAGAAGGGCCTGTTCGCCGCCTGGCGCGAGGACCCGTCCTTCGTGCTGAACGACCCGGCGTACGAGGGCGCGTCGATCCTGGTGTCCGGGCCCGACTTCGGCACCGGCTCCTCGCGCGAGCACGCCGTCTGGGCCCTCCAGCAGTACGGCTTCCGCGTCGTGATCGCCTCGCGGTTCGGCGACATCTTCCGCAACAACTCCACGAAGATGGGCCTGCTGCCGGTCGTCCTGCCCGAGGACGTCGTCAAGCGGCTGCAGGACGCGGCCGAGGCCGACCCGAAGACGGAGATCACCGTCGACCTGGTGGAACGCCAGGTGCGCTCGGGCGACATCGTGGCCTCGTTCGAGATCGACGACTACACCCGCTGGCGGCTGATGGAGGGCCTCGACGACATCGGGCTGACCCTGCGTCACGCGGACGCCATCGAGGAGTACGAGAATGGACGGCAGCCATGGCTGCCGACGACCGTCTGAACGATCCTCAGACCGTAGATGAGCTGCTGGCGCGGCGACTGCGTGATGCGCATCGCCGCGTCAGAGCGTTAGCCTTACCACAGGAGGAGCAGGCCCGCCTGGCGCGACGGCTGCTTGCTATCTGTGACGTGGCAAAGCGGGACATAGCCCATGCGGCCGCCCGGCTGGACGCCTTCATCGCCTATCTGGACGGCACATTCGACACGCCGAGCAGGCGAAACATGCCCCATGGTGATTGAAGTCCCGCGACCTCGTCCCCTAATTTCAAGCGCGTAAGGGGGAGGAAACCGAAATGAACAAGAAAGAACTCGTCGACGCGATCACGGATCGTGTCGGCGACAAGAAGACGGCTACCGAGGCCGTCAACGCCGTCCTCGACGCCATCCAGAGCGCTGTCGCGAGCGGGGACAAGGTCTCGATCACCGGCTTCGGCGCCTTCGAGATGGTGCACAAGCCGGCTCGTACCGCCCGCAACCCCTCCACCGGGGATCCGATCAAGGTGGAGGAGAGCTGGGCACCCAGGTTCCGGCCCGGAGCAGATTTCAAGGAGCAGGTCAACGCGGGCGGCAAGGCTGCGAAGAAGAAGTAGCCGGCCCCACCCCGCACCAGTGGACGGCGCTCGGAGCCCCCGGGCGCCGTTCGTCGTTTCCGGGGCCCGCCGACGATGCCGCCGCCGCGTGAGGGCCCCGTGGCGCGGGGGCACTGCGGCGCGGGGGCGCTGTGGCGCGGCTTTTCGTACAGCAGCACAGGTGCCCTGAGGCGCCTGCCGCTTAGGCTGCCGCATGAGGGCCCTGTGGCGCCGGTGGCACGAGGACCCTTCCTTCTTCCCTCTCTGACCTGGGCAAACGTGTGTAATCTCAGGTAGGCGAGTCGTAGGGCGGGTACGCGGGGGTGCCCTCGATCGCGTGCACACGGTCAGACCGGGGGAAGAAGCAGTGCAAGTCGGTCAAAAGTCTGAGACGGCGGCAGCGCGAAAACGCCAGTCAAACTGGGTGCCGCTGGACGTGTTCGACCGGGCGCCGGTCGCGGTGCTGGTGACCGGTGGGGTCGAGCATCGGCTGCGCTATACGAACAACGCCTTCCGGGCGATGTTCGGGCACCGGCCGATCGGGGCGCCGGTGTCGGAGGCTCTCGACGACCTCGTGGGGCATGACACCCTCGCCGCGTTCGACAAGGCGCTGGCGACGGGGCGTACGGTGCGCCTCGACGACGTCTCCACGACCGCGGACGGCGGCGACGGACGGCACGAGCGTCTCTTCCGGGTGAGCCTCTCCCGAGTGCCCCTCCAGCATGGCGGGGGGGGACTTCTGGCGCTGGTCCAGGAGGTCACGGCACAGGCCGCCACCGCGCGGCGGCTGCACGCCATGGAGAAGGAGTTGCGCCGCCTCCGGCGCCGCTACCAGAGCATCATCTGGGCGGGCGCGCACGGGGTGTGGGTGACCGGCCCGCACGGCGAGTCCAGAGAGAGCCATGGCTGGCAGCGGCTGACAGGACAGAGACCGGAGGAGAGTTTCGGCCACGGCTGGATGGAGGCCCTGCACCCCGAAGACCGCGTGTACGCCGAGGAATGGTGGGGCAAGGCCTCCGAGCAGGAGGTCCCGCTCCAAGAGGCGACCTACCGCGTCCGCACCCGCGACGGCGTCTACCGGCACATCCGGTTCCGGGCCGTTCCGGTGCGCGAGAACGGCGCGGTGGTGGAGTGGGTGGGCACCTCAACCGACGTCGAGCAGGAGTGGCAGGAGGAGCGCCGCCGCCGGCTGCTGGAGCGCGCCGCGGCCGCCGCGAGCGACATCACCAACCTGGAGGAGATGTGCCAGGCGCTCGCCGACGTGGTCGTGCCCGAGCTCGCCGACACCTGCGACGTCCATCTGCTTCGCGAGCCGAACGGCGGTCTTCCGTACACGGACGTCATCGTCGCCGAGCGCCTCGGCTGCGCCGTAAGTGAGGGAATACCGACGCTGCCGATGCTGCAGGAGCACTACTCCGCCGAGGTGCTGCGGCGAGCGGTGAGGCAGCGCCGCCCCGCCCAGATGTCCTTCCCCCGTGGACGTCCTCCGTTCCTCTACCCGGAGGCGATCAGCAGGTGGCTCGCCGAGATCGAGGCGCACAACGTTGTCATCCTCCCGATCGTGGTCGAAGGCGAGGTCGCGGCCGTGGTCACGGCCTGCGTCCGCGGGGACCGGCCTCCGATCGGCCAGACCGACATCGACCTGATGGGGCAGATCCTCGATCACACGCACGACGCCATCAGCAATGCTCTGCGCTTCCGGCGCACCCAGCGGGTGGCGCTGGCCCTGCAGCACAGTCTGCTGGCCGAGCCGCCGCATATCCCCGGTCTGGAGCTCGCCGCGCGCTACCAGCCGAGCCCGACCGCCGCCGAGATCGGCGGAGACTGGTACGACGCGTTCGTGCTGCCCGGTGGCGCGGTCAAGCTGGTGATCGGCGACGTGGCCGGGCACGACCTCGCCGCCGCAGTCTGCATGAGCCAGGTGCGCAACATGCTGCGGGCGCTCGCCGTCGATCGTGACGAGTGCCCCGGTGAGGTCCTGCAGCGGCTGAACAGCGCCATGGAGGCCCTGAACGGCGAGACCACGGTCACCTGCGCCCTGACCCGCGTGGAACGGGATGCGGAGGGCCTCTGGGGGCTGGCCTACTCCGCGGCCGGCCACCCGCCGCCGTTGCTGGTGACCGGCGAGGGGGAGGCCCGCTTCCTCCGGGAAGCGGGCAACCCGCTTCTCGGCCTCTGCTACGAGCAGCCGTGGATCAGCGCCGTCGAACCGTTGCCACCGCGCAGCACGCTGCTGCTCTACACCGACGGCCTCGTCGAGCGGCGCGGTGAGGACATCGGCGACGGGCTCGAACGGCTGCGGCGGTGCGCGGAGCCGCTCGCCCGCGAACCGCTGGACCGGTTCTGCGACCAGGTGCTCACCGGGATGCCGGTGACGGGGGAGGACGACGTCGCCATGATCGCGTTACGGGTGCCGATGGAAGGCGGCTACGAGGGAGTCACCTCATAACCGGCCTCACGACCGGGCTCACGACCGGCCTCGTGACCGGCCTCGTGACCGGCCTCGTGACCGGCCTTATGACCGGGGACCGGAGCCGTGGCGGTCCGGGTCGCCGGACGCATCGCCAGGACCAGCATGGCCAGCCCGGCGAAGACGACCGCGGCTGTCAGGCCGGTGACGTGCAGGCCGGCCGTGAACGCCTCCCGTGCGGTGTGCAGCAGGTGCGCGCCCTCGGCGGCGGGAAGGTGCCGGCTCGCGGCGACCGCGCCGGCCAGCGAGTCGGACGTGCCGTCCATCCTGCCGCGGTAGACCACCGAGGCCACCACGCCGAGCAGCGCGAGGCCGAGCGAACCGCCGAAGTAGTTGCCGGTCTCCGACATCGACGCCGCCGAGCCGGCGCGCTCCGGCGGCACGGACCCGACGACCAGCCCGGTGCCCAGCGCGAACAGCGGGCCCGTGCCCAGCGCCAGCACGGTGATGCCGATCACCACCGGCGGCAGGGCACCCGCGCCGCCGACACCGGCGCCGATCAGCAGCAGGCCGCCCACCGCCGACACCGCCAGTCCGCCGGCGATGGCGGTCGTCCGCCTCACCCGGCGGGCCAGCGCCGGCGCCGCCATGGTGCCGGCCGCCGTGCCCAGGCCCATCGGCGCGAACAGCAACGCCGACACGGCCGGGGAGAGGCCCAGCACGCCCTGCAGATACTGGGTCACCATCAGGCCCGTGCCGGCCATGGCCACGCCGGCGAAGACCAGCGCGACGAGCACGGCCGTGAAGGGGCGGTTGCGGAGCAGCCGCAGATCGAGCAGCGGCGCCTCCACCCGCAACTGCCGCCGTACGAACAGGAAGCCCAAGCCCGCGCCCGCGACGAGGGCGCCCGCCGGGACGGCCGGGCCGCTCGCGACGGTCAGTTGCTTGATCCCGAAGACCGTCAGGAGCACCGCCGCGAGCGACAGCACGACGCCGGCCGGGTCGAGCCGTCCGGCCTGGTCGCTGCGGAACTCCGGCAGCAGCACCGGCCCGGCGAGCAGCAGCAACGCCATCGCCGGCACGGCGACCAGGAACACCGATCCCCACCAGAAGTGCTGGAGCAGGAACCCGGCGAGCACGGGCCCGAGCGCGCCGCCGGTGAACTGGCAGGCCGCCCAGATCGCGATGGCCTTGCCCCGCTGCCGTTCGTCGCGGAACATGCTGGTGATCAGGGCGAGCGTGGACGGTGCCAGGGTCGCCCCGGCGACGCCCAGCAGGGCACGCGCGACGATCAGCATCAGCGGATCGGCCGCGAAGGCCGCCGCGACCGACAGCACCAGGAACGCCGCTCCGCCGATCAGCAGCAGCCGCCGGCGGCCGATCCGGTCGCCGAGCGTGCCCATCGTGATGACCAGACCGGCCACCATGAACCCGTAGCTGTCGCTGATCCACAACTGCTCGACGCTGGTGGCTCCCAGGTCGGCGCTCAGCTGCGGCAGCGCGAGGAGCAGCGCCGTCGCGTCGATCGCGACGAGCAGCGCCGGCAGCGCCAGGACGACCAGTCCCAGCCACGCCCGGTTGACTCGCATGTCGAAACTCCCTGTTCTCTCGACGTCTCGCCGATCGGTCGGAGCGGCCGGGAGTTTTTTGACGCGAGTACGTGTCAAGACGGCGGAGCCGGCTCCGACCACCCGGTGGAAGGGCCCCGAGGGGGCTCGCGAACCACGAGGAGAACGAGATGAAGTTCCTGATCAGCCTGCACATCAACCCGGCCGTGCTCGACGCGCTGACCGACGAGGAGCGGGCGGCGATCGGCGAGGGGCACGGCAGGTTCATCGAGGGACTGAAGCGGTCCGGGGAGCTGATCACCACGCAGGCGCTGGTGGACCCGTCGCAGGCCGCGGTGGTGTCCGTACGCGACGGCCAGCCGGTGGTCACCGACGGCCCCTTCCTGGAGGCCAAGGAATATCTGGGCGGCTTCTACCTGATCGACTGCGAGAGCAAGGAGCGGGCGATCGAGCTGGCCGCGCAGATCCCGGACACCGCGATCGAGGGTCTCGGCGTCGAGGTGCGGCAGGTCATGTTCGCCGACGGACAATTGGAGGCATGACAGCACCGGTCATCGAGGACCTGTTACGTGAGCTCACGCCGCAGGTCCTCGGCGCGCTGGTACGGCGGTACGGCCGGTTCGAGGGGTGCGAGGACGCCGTGCAGGAGGCCGTTCTCGCCGCCGCCGTGCAGTGGCCGGCCGAGGGGGTGCCGGACAACCCCCGCGGCTGGCTGTCGACCGTCGCGTCCCGGCGGTTAATCGACCAGATGCGCAGCGACCACGCGCGCCGTGAGCGGGAGTCGGCGACGGCGGCCGTCGAGGTGACACCGGAGGACGTGCCGGACACCGACGACACGCTCGTCCTGCTCTTCTTGTGCTGCCATCCCACGCTGACCGCGGCCTCCCAGGTCGCCCTGACGCTGCGGGCGGTCGGCGGCCTGACCACGGCCGAGATCGCCCGCGCGTTCCTGGTGCCGGAGGCCACGATGGCGGCCAGGATCAGCCGGGCCAAGCAGCGCATCAAGGCCGCCGGCAGCACGTTCGCCATGCCGGGCGGCGCGGAGCTCCACGAGCGGCTCCGCGTCGTCCTGCACGTGCTCTATCTGATCTTCAACGAGGGCTACACCGCCTCATCGGGCAGTGAACTGCACCGCGCCGACCTCGCGCACGAGGCGATCCGGCTGACCCGGATGGTGCACGCCCAGTTGCCCGAGGACGGCGAGGTGACCGGGCTGCTCGCGCTGATGCTGCTGACCCACGCCCGCCGGGAGGCCCGTACGACCCCGTCCGGCGACCTGGTGCCGCTGGACGAGCAGGACCGCGCGAAATGGGATCGCGGGCTGATCGACGAGGGCATCGAGCTGATCAAGGCTGCGCTGGCCGGCCCCGAGCTGGGGCCCTACAAACTGCAGGCCGCCATCGCCGCCACGCACGCCGACGCGGCCACGGCCGAGGAGACCGACTGGCCGCAGGTGCACGCCCTCTATCTGATCCTGGAGCGGATCGCACCCAACCCGATGGTCACCCTCAACCGGGCGATCGCGCTCGCCGAGATCGAGGGCCCGAAGGCCGGGCTGGCCCTGCTGTCCACGCTGGACGGGGACGAGCGGATGGCCGGGCACCACCGGCTGCTGTCCGTGCGCGCGCATCTGCTGGAGAAGACCGGCGACACGGCCGGGGCGTACGAGCACTACCGGCGCGCCGCGAAGGCCACGGCCAGCATGGCCGAGCAGCGCTACCTGGAGTCCCGGGCCAGGCGGGTGCGGCCGTAGCCGCCGCCCCGCCCGCTCAGACCCCCAGGAGGTGCCGGAGGACCAGCAGCCCGATCTCCAGCCCCAGGTGCATGCCGACGCCGGCCTCGGCGGAGCCCGCCAGGGCGAGGGCGAGAGGCATCAGGACGGGGAACAGGACACGAGCCGTCCGGTGCAGGATCTGCGGCAGCGTGAACGGAACGGAAATCGTGATCGTCATGACGGACCTCCTGTCCCGTGCCGGGAGTGCGGCACGGATGAGAACCCGTCACCTCGCGTGACAGCGGGCGGCGACCGCCTCGACGACGCCGGGGCTTCGCGTCGCGGGGAAGGCGACGGGATGGGATGGTTCTGGGCTACTGCCGGATGTCATCCCGATCACCTCCTCGGTGTCGTACGGCGGCGCGTAGAGCCTCTCCAGTAGAACCCCGGCCGGGTGATCGGGTCAAACCCGCCCCAGGTCAGGGCCCAGGTCAGGGCCCAGGTCAGGGTCAGGGCTCAGTTCAGGAGGGTGAAAGCGGGGAGAGCGTCTCGCGGGCGACAGGTCCGCGGCCCAGGCGTCGGGGGTGCTCGCTCATCGGCGGCCACCGGAGACCGGGTCTGCCTGATCAGACCGACTCGGAAGCTCCCATCAGGCGATGACCGGCGCGCTGGGGGAGCCGAACCCGCGCAGCAGGGTGTCCACGACCCGGGTCGCGAGGGCCTCGGCGTCCCGGCTTTGGGAGTCGCCGTCGGATGTGCTCCCGGACGTGCCTCCAGACCTGTCCCCGGCCCTGCCCTGAACCCCGCTCTCAGACCCGTCCTCGGACACGCCTCCGGATGTGCCCCAGGCCCCGTCCCCGGACCCGTTTTCGGACGTGCCCTCGGCCCCGCCCTGAGACCCGCCCTCGGACACGCCTCCGGACGTGTCTCTGGACGTGTCTCTGGCCGCGCTCTCGGCGGCGGCCTCGTGGATGAGGGCGTAGTAGACGCGGCGGGTCCAGTCGATGTCGGCGTCGGGACGCAGCACACCCGCTTCACGGGCCCGGCGGAGCAGCCGCTCGCAATCGTCGCGGACCTTCGCGTGCACGCGGGCGGCCTCGGGGTGGGCGTCGTCGGCCGTACGGTTCATGGCGAACCACCAGTCCGTCTTCACCCGCAGGACGTTGGCGGTCACCTGGTAGAGCGCGACGAGGGGCGGCGTGCTGTCCGCGTGGGCCGACTCGACGGCCTCGGCGAACCGGCGGGCGGCCCAGCCGGTGAGCTCCTCCACCAGGGCCTCGCGGGTGGCGAAACGGCGGTGGACGGTCGTGCGGGCGACCCCGGCCGCCTGGGCGACCTGCTCCATGGTCGCCGCCGGATTGGCGGCGAACACCCGCTCGGCCGCCTCCAGGATCGTCCGCACGGTCCGCTCGGAGTCGGCCCGGAGCGGGCGCTTTCCGAGCTGCGAAGGCTGCTGGGCTTTCGGCACCGTCACATGCTACCGGCAGGATTCAGCTCGCTCATGACTTGCAACATTTATGTAGCAAGTTATAGCTTCATTGCGTCATTCAAGTTGCGAAAAGCGCGGAGGGGTGCGCCATGGACATGGGACTCAAGGGACGTACGGCGCTGGTCACCGGTGCCAGCCGGGGCATCGGGCTGGCGGTCGTCGCGGCGCTCGCCGCGGAGGGCGTCCGCGTGGTGGCGGCGGCGCGGAACGTCAGCGCGGAGCTGAAGGAGACCGGCGCGATCGCCGTTCCGGTGGACCTCTCGACGCCCGAGGGCCCGGCGCACCTGGTCGAGCTTGCGGTGGCAGAGCTGGAGGAGGGTCTCGATCTGCTCGTCAACAATGTGGGCGGCGGGGACCCCGGCGTGAACGGCGTGCGGGGATTCCTCGGCTTCGCGGATGACGAGTGGCTCTCGTGGTTCGACCTCAACTTCTTCGCCGCCGTACGGACGACTCGCGCCGCGCTGCCCGCCGTCGTGCGCCGCCGCGGTGTGATCGTGAACATCTCCTCGAACGGCGCCCGCATGCCGCACGTGGGCCCGCTGCCGTACACCACGGCGAAGGCGGCGCTCACGGCGTTCGGCAAGGCCCTGGCGGAGGAGTTCGGGCCGCAGGGGGTGCGGGTGAACACGGTCTCGCCCGGCGCGGTCCGCACCGCAATGTGGGAGGCGCCCGACGGCTACGGCGCCGAGCTGGCTGCGGCGCTCGGAGTGTCGCACGAGCAGTTTCTGGCCGGGCTGCCGGCCCGGGCGGGCATGACCACGGGACGGCTGGTCGAACCGGCGGAGGTGGCGGCCCTCGTGACCTACCTCGCCTCACCGCGCGCGGCGAGCGTCAACGGCGCGGACCTGGTGATCGACGGAGGAGCGCTCAAGACCGTCTGACGCGCCAACGCCCGAAACGCGGGAGACTCCGGGGGCCCGAGACGCGGCGCCGGACACGTGGCGCGCCGGGACTGAGCGCCGGGACTGAGGGGGCGGGAGACCCAGGGCGTCGCAAGCTCGGCGGGCCGCGGACTCAGGGCGCCGGAGACTCCGGGGGCCCGAGACGCGGCGCCGGACACGTGGCGCGCCGGGACTGAGCGCCGGGACTGAGGGGGCGGGAGACCCAGTGCGCCGGAGACCCGGAGGACAGGAGACGGAGCGCCGGAGACTCAGGGCGTCGGGAACGTGGAGAGCGTCACGTAGGTGACGCGGTCGTCCGCCATGACGAGGGCGACCCGCTGGCCGGGGCGCAGGTGGCGCAGCGGCCCGGCGTCGAACGCCTCGCCGTCGAACGGGATCCGGGTGCCGTCGTCGAGGAAGACCCAGCCCGAGCGGGTCGCGGGGTCGAAGCTCTGCACCGTCGCCTGCACGCCGCAAGCCTACCGCTGTGCGTGGAAAATCCTTTGACCAGCGAATCCTCCGGCTGCCAGCATGGCCCGCCATGACCGAGGCAGTGGCGAGGAGCCTGTGGCGCGTGCGTGACTTCCGGCGATACGCCGGGGCCGACGCGATCAGCAAGCTCGGCAGCGAGGTATCCCTGGTCGCCCTGCCGCTCACGGCGGCGCTCACCCTGCACGCGAGCCCGTTCGAGGTGGGGCTGCTCACCGCCGCCGAGATGGTGGCGTTCCTGCTGGTCGGCCTGCCCGCCGGAGCGTGGGTGGACCGCATGCGGCGCCGTCCGGTGCTGGTCGCCGCCGACGTGGTCCGCGCCCTGGCGCTGCTGTCGATCCCGGCCGCGGCCCTGCTCGGAGTGCTCGGCCTGCCGCAGATGTACGCCGTGGCCTTGGTGAACGGGCTGTGCACGGTCTTCTTCGATGTCGCCCACCAGAGCTATCTCCCGTCCATCGTCGGCCGGGAGGACCTCGCCCGCGGGCACGGCACGCTCGCCGCGAACCAGTCGCTCGCCCAGCTCTCCGGCCCGGGGATCGGCGGCTGGCTGGTGCAGGCGCTCACCGCCCCGATCGCGGTGGTCGCCGACGCCCTCAGCTACGCGGGGTCCGCGCTGCTGCTCCTCGGCGTACGCGCGGACGAGCAGCCCGGTGAGAAAGCCCTGAGAGACAGAGACGTCAGGGGCGGCGCCCGGCTGTGGCCGGAGATCGCCGAGGGCCTGCTGTTCGTCGCCGGGCAGCCCGTCCTGCGCCGGGTGGCCGCCGTCGGGGCGTTGATGATGCTGACGTTCGGCCTGTGGTCGGCCACGGTGCCGCTCTACATGGTCCGCGAGGTCGGCGTCAGCCCCGGCACGTACGGCATGCTGCTGTCGGCCGGAGCGGTGGGCGGGGTGGCCGGGGCCTGGCTCGCCCCGCGGATCACGGCCCGCGTCGGCACGGGCCGGGCCATGTACGGCTCGGCCTGGGCGGCCACGGTCTGCATAGCCCCGCTCGCGCTGACGGCGGCGGGCCCGCGCCTGCTGATCCTGCCGGCGGCCCTGGCGGCCAGTGGGGTGGCGACCACCGTGTTCAGCGTGGCGCAGGGGGCCTACCGCCAGTCGATCTGCCCGCCGCACCTGCTCGGCAGGCTGAGCGCCACGATGCGGTTCCTGATGTGGGGTCCGATGCCGCTCGGCGGCCTGCTGGCGGGCACGCTGGGGCAGCTCGCCGGGGTGCGCGTCGCGTTCTGGACCGCCTGCGGGGCCTACACGCTCGCCCATCTGCCGGTCCTGCTCGCGCCGCGGATCCGCGCGGTCTCCTAACCCTCCTCGCGCTCCTCGCCGGGCTCCGGCTCACCGATGTAGGAGGCGAGCCCGCGCAGGATGATCTCCAGGCCGAGCTCGAACCGGTAGTCGTTCGACTCGTCCATCATGATGTCGGCGAGCGCCACCAGGTTCGGGAACCGGTCGGGCGGCAGCGAGGCGAAGTAGCCGTTGATCTCCTCGCGCAGCTTGTCCCACGAGCCCTGCGACTCGCGGTAACGCTCCTGCCAGACGGTCTCCTCCAGCGCGAACCCGTTGATGTAGGTGGACAGCAGGTCGCCGGAGATGGCCAGCACGTGCCGCGGAATCCCGGCGGCGGCGAAGACCGCCAGCAGCCGCTCGACGTAGGGGAGCAGCTCCGGGGTGAACGGCACGTGGCCCATGGCGAGCTTCGGCAGGTCGCGATGGCTCAGCATCCGCTCACGCGCCTGGCGGGCGAAGTCCTTGACCTGCTCCCGCCAGTGCTCGGGGTCGGGCTCGGGAACGTCGTAGCCCTCGAACATGCGGGTGTACATGAGCTGCAACAGTTCGTCCTTGTCGCGTACGTGGACGTACAGCGCCGAGACGGCGACCCCGAGTTCGGCGGCGACCTGCCGCATGCTCAGCCGGTCGTATCCATCACGGTCGAGAACCGTGTAGGCGGCGTCGACGATCCGCTCGCGGGTGAGTGGCACCCTGGCGGGCGTACGTCGCCTGGGCGGACGCTCCCACGGCGGTGTGGGCATGTCCGGCTGTGTCATGAAGGACCTCCCGCTGTTCCGCCCATGCTAATGAACACCGCTCCGCTTCCACGAACACCGCTCTCTCAACGAGATATATCTTGTGTGGCGCCGAAACGAGATATATCGTGGTGAACATCGAACTTGGCGCTGAACACTGATCGGTGATAGAACAGCGCTCACTTTACTATGAACACTGTTCAGTTTCAGGGAGGGATGATGTCGGAACCCATCACGGCGACCGCGCCGGCGTCGCCGGTGGCGGGGGCGCCGTACCGCTGGCGCTGGGCGGCGCTCTTCGTGATCCTCGCCGGAGAGGTCATGGACCTTCTCGACGCGATGGTCACCAACATCGCGGCGCCCGAGATGCGCGCCGACCTGGGCGGCTCCGAGGCCGTCATCCAGTGGCTCGGCGCCGCCTACACGCTTTCGATGGCCGTGGGGCTGATCACCGGCGGGCGGCTCGGGGACATCTTCGGCCGCAGGCGCATGTTCTTGATCGGAGCCGCCGGGTTCACCGTGGGATCCCTGCTGTGCGCCGTCGCGCAGTCGCCCGAGGTGCTGATCGGCGCCCGGGTGATCCAGGGCCTGTTCGGCTCGGTCATGCTGCCCCAGGGCCTCGGAATGATCAAGGAGATGTTCCCGCCCGCCGAGATGGGCAAGGCGTTCGGGATGTTCGGGCCGGTCATGGGGTTGTCGGCCGTCGGCGGCCCGATCCTCGCCGGCTGGCTCGTGACGGCCGACTTCTGGGGCACGAGCTGGCGGATGATCTTCCTGATCAACCTGCCGCTCGGCCTGGCCGCGCTGCTCGCCGGAATGCGCTTCCTGCCCGAGTCGCGATCGCCGCAGCCGCCGCGGCTCGACCTGGCCGGGGTCGCGCTCGCGTCCGTGGGCGCCTTCCTGGTGATCTACCCGCTGGTGCAGGGCCGCGAGAACGACTGGCCCGCGTGGGCGTTCGTCATGCTCGCCGCGTCGGTGCTCGTGTTCGCCGTCTTCGGCTGGTTCCAGTCCCGCCGCAGCCGCGCGGGCGGCGACCCCCTGATCGTGCCGAGCCTGTTCCGCAAGCGCGCGTTCACCGGGGGCCTGTTCACCGGCATGGTGTTCTTCTCCGGCATGGCCGGGTTCATGCTGGCCTTCAACCTCTACTGCCAGCTGGGGCTCGGCTACTCGCCGCTCAAGGCGGGGCTCGCGATGGTGCCCTGGTCGGGCGGCATGATCCTCGGGTTCGGGCTCGCGCAGGGGCTGCAGAAGTTCGGGCGCAAGCTGCTCCAGGGCGGCACCCTGCTCATGACGCTGGGCGTGCTCGGCGTCGTGCTCACGCTGAACCTCGCGGGCATGCACGTCAGCCCCTGGCAGCTCGCCCCCGCGCTGATCGTCAGCGGCATCGGCATGGGCCTGCTGATGTCGCCCTTCTTCGACATCGTGCTCGCCGGCGTGGAGGAGCACGAGACGGGCTCGGCGTCCGGCACGCTGACGGCGGTGCAGCAGCTCGGCAACGCGTTCGGCGTGGCCCTGCTCGGCACGGTCTTCTTCGACCTGCTCGGCGACGTCCCCACCGCCGGGAGCTTCGACCAGGCCATGAAGATCACCCTGTGGGTGGTGGCCGGAATGCTCCTGCTCACCTTCGTCGTGGCCTTCCTCCTGCCCAAGCAGGCCCGCGAGAACGCGGAGGCGGCCCACTGACACGACGTCACGGGCGGCCACGCCGGAGCGGGGGCTCGGCGCGGCCGCCCTTCTGACGTCAGGGCCGCACGGCCATTAGAACCGCCGGGACGTCCGGGCCGCACGGCCATCAGGGCCATCCGGGCCGTACGGCCGTCAGGGGCGTGGTGTCCGAAGGGTCAGGGTTCCGGAGTCGTGCCGAGGATCAGGGCCGCGACCTCGGCGGTCGCGGGGCCGACGCCAAGGGCGAGGGCGTCGCGCAGGTCCTCCACGGTGTCCACGTCCCTGCGTACGGACGTGATCCCCGGCGGGGGCAGCTCCCTGGCCCCCCGCGACAGGTGCCTGGCCCGCGACTCGCCGCCGAACCCCGGCCGGAAGGTCACGCCCGGCCGCACGCCGTAGAAGGTCGTCCCCACCTCGGCGGCGTCGGGGACGAACGCCTGGTCGAACTCCAGTGCCGCCGCGAGCACCGTCTCCAGCTCCGCGGGCCGCAGGGCGGGCAGGTCGGCCTGCAGCGCGCCGACGGCGTCGCCGGGCGCGAGCCGTACGGCCTCCTCCGCCCCGGTGCGAAGGGCGGTGTTCAGCCCCCGGTCGGGATCGGCCACCACGTGGGCACCGAGCGCGGCCAGCCGCCGCGCGGGCAGCGGGTCGGCCGTCACGACCACCACGCGCGCCACCAGCGGGCACCGCAGCGCCGCCGCCACGGTGTCGGAGGCCACCGCGACGGCCAGATCGGCCCGGTGCGGCCCGGCGGCCGCCGCCAGCCGTGTCTTGGCCCGGATCAGGGTCTTCACCGGGACCACTATTGACCATCGCGCGAGGTGCATGCCTGTAGCATCCCGCCTCGACATCGCCCATGGCCAACCGGGAGACTTGTCCCGGATCCCGGTGATTTTGGAGACCCTGTGAGCCACCCCAGCGAACCCTCGTCCGACCCGACCACACCCGCGCCCACACCCGCGGCGCCCGCCGCCGCCACGGTGAACCGCCGCGCGGGCCGTCCGCCGCGCTTCTGGGAGACGCTCGCGGTCGTCGTCGTCAAGCCGATCTCACGGCTGTTCGTACGGCGGAGGTGGCGGGGCGGGGAGAACATCCCCCGCACCGGCGGGCTGATCATCGCCGCCAACCACCTGTCGTGGTCCGACCCCGTGCTGCTCTCGCACTACCTCTACAACAACGGGCGGTGGCCCACGATCCTGGCCAAGGCGGGTCTCTTCCGGATCCGCGGGCTCGGTCACGCCATCGCCCAGCTCCAGGCCATCCCGGTCGAACGCAACAGCACCGAGGCCACCAAGTCGCTGAAGATCGCCGAGGAGCGGCTGCGGAACGGCGCCTGCATCCTGTTCTATCCCGAGGGTACGATCACCCGCGATCCCGACCTGTGGCCCATGGTCGGCAAGACCGGTGTCGCCCGGCTGGCCCTCGCTACCGGCGTGCCGGTCATCCCGATCGCCCACTGGGGCGCCCAGGAGCTGCTGCCGTACGGGGCGACGAAGCCGCGCCTGCTGCCGCGCAAGACCTTCCACGTGCTCGCCGGGCCGCCGGTCGACCTGTCCAAGTACGCCGGGAAGCCCATGCGCGGCTCGGTGCTGCGCGACGCGACCGCCGACATCACCGCCGCCATCACCGAGCTGCTGGCCGAGATCCGGGACGAGAAGGCGCCAGAGGTCCCCTATGACCCCAAGAATGCGGCCGAGGGCTGAGCGGAGCGTACGGTGAGGGGGGAGCGCGCGGAGCAAGAGGAGTGGTGCGGCCAGTGAGCAGGGCGGCTGTTTTCGGAACGGGCTCGTGGGGCACCACGTTCGCGATGATCCTCGCCGAGGCCGGCACCTCCACGACCCTGTGGGGCAGGCGGGCGGAGATCGTCGATGCGATCAACGAGACCCGGGAGAACCCCGAGTATCTGCCGGGGACGCGGCTGCCCGACACGATCCGCGCCACGACCGACCCCGCCGAGGCCATGGCGGGCGCCGACTTCGTGGTCCTCGCGGTGCCGTCCCAGACGCTGCGCGCCAACCTCCGGACATGGAAGCCGCACATCCCGCCGGACGCCGTGCTCGTCAGCCTGATGAAGGGTGTCGAGCTCGGCACCTGCAAGCGGATGAGCGAGGTCATCTGCGAGGTGGCCGAGGTGCCGGAGCGCCGGGTGGCCGTGGTCTCCGGGCCCAACCTGGTGCCCGAGCTGGCCCGGCGGCAGCCCGCCGCGGCCGTCGTCGCCTGCTCCGACGAGGAGGTGGCCGCCCGGCTCCAGGAGGCGTGCCATCTGCCGTGGTTCCGGACCTACACCAATCCGGACGTGGTGGGCGTCGAGCTCGGCGGCGCGGTCAAGAACGTCATCGCGCTGGCCGTCGGCGTCGCGGCCGGCATGGGCCTGGGCGACAACGTGCGGGCGACGCTCATGACGCGGGGGCTGGCCGAGATCGCCCGCCTGGGCGCGGTGCTCGGGGCGGACCAGCACACCTTCGCCGGCCTCGCCGGGATGGGCGACCTCGTCGCCACCTGCACCTCGCCGCTGTCGCGCAACCGCACCTTCGGCGAGAACCTGGGCCGGGGCATGACGATGGCCGAGGTCGTCGCCGCCACGAAGCAGACGGCCGAGGGGGTCAAGTCGTGCGAGTCGGTGCTCGAACTCGCCAAGAAGCACGACGTGGAGATGCCCATCACCGAGGTGGTCGTCGGCGTCGTCCACGACGGCATGACCCCCGGTGAGGCCGCCGTCCTGCTGATGTCGCGCACGCCGAAGCCGGAGCGCTACGGCGTCTGATCACCGTCCGATCGGGATCTCGCCGGGTTCTGATCACGGTCTCAGCGGGGATAACGGACTCCCACGACGGGCGTGGCTGACAAGCCGTTTTGCGTCTCGAACACGGTAGATTCGGGCATCATGAATGAGGAGCGCGAGTCCCCGTCACGCGTACGCGTGGCAGTCGTCTTCGGTGGCCGCAACTCCGAGCACGCCGTCTCCCTGATGGGCGCGGGCAGTGTGCTGGAGGCCATCGACCGGACGAAGTACGAGGTCATCCCCATCGGCATCGCCCAGGACGGGCGCTGGGTGCTGGCGTCGGACGGCCAGTCCTACGCGATCGAGTCCGGTCGCCTGCCCGTCGTGGACGACTCCGGCACCGCGCTCGCACTCCCCGGCGACTCCGGCACCCTTGTGGCTCTCGATTCGGGCGACATCCCGCGTGCGCTCGGCCGCGTGGACGTCGTGTTCCCCATGCTGCACGGGCCGTTCGGGGAGGACGGGACGATCCAGGGCCTGCTGGAGATGGCCGGGGTCCGCTACGTGGGCTCGGGCGTGCTGGCCAGCGCGGTCGGCATGGACAAGGCGTACATGAAGCTCGTGCTGCGCGCCGCCGGGCTGCCGGTCGGCCCGTTCGTGGTCGTACGCGACCGCGACTGGCGGCTCGACCGCGGCCGGGTGCTCAAGGAGATCGAGGAACTGGGCTGGCCGGTGTTCGTGAAGCCGTCCAGGGCCGGGTCGTCGCAAGGCATCACCAAGGCGCACGACCCCGAGTCGCTGGAGGCGGCGATCGAGCTCGCCCGGGAGCACGACCCGAAGGTGCTGGTCGAGGCCGCGATCGTCGGCCGGGAGGTCGAGTGCGCGGTGCTGGAGTCGCTCGGCGACGCCGCCCCCGAGGCGAGCGTCCCCGGCGAGGTGCTCGTGCGGGGCGAGCGCGAGTTCTTCGACTTCGAGGCCAAGTACTACCCCGACCAGATGGAGCTCCGGGCGCCGGCCGACATCCCCGGCGAGGTGGCCGAGACGCTGCGGTCCCTGGCCGTGCGCGCGTTCGAGGCGCTCGGCTGCGAGGGCCTGTCGCGGGTCGACTTCTTCTACACGCCGTCCGGCGAGCTGATCGTCAACGAGATCAACACGATGCCGGGCTTCACGTCGCTGTCGGTCGCGCCGCAGCTGTGGGCCGCCACCGGCCTGCCGTACGCCGACCTGGTCGAGCGGCTGATCCAGCTCGCGCTGCGCCGGCCCGCGGGCCTGCGGTAGTCACTCCGGGATGCTCGACTTGATCGGCTCGGCGAGGTCGACCAGCACGGCCCCGGCCTGGATCCCCTGCCCGATCGTCACCTCGACGTACGCCACCCGGTTGGTGGACGTGAACAGCGTCGGCCGCCGCGGGTCCTGGAACCAGCCGACGCCGTTGATGTCGGCGACCTCGGCCGTGGGCTCCATCGCGGCGGGCCGGGGCACGCCGCAGCGCAGCGCGATCTGGCCGTCACCCCAGACGGCGACGTACGGCGAGGGCGGCTCGGAGGGGGTCCGGTCGAGCCCTTCGAGCGTCTTCGGCAGCGCGGCTTCGAGCTTGCGGCAGGCCGCGGCCGCCTCGCCGGTCGGCGTGGGCGGCTCCACGTGGACGGTGGACGAGCAGGCGGCGAGCAGGGCGAGCGCCGCCAGGACCAGGCCTGCCGGTGTGGCGCGCAGGGGCCTCCTCGCCTCTCGCATCGTCTCCTCGGCTCGCGCTCCGCTCAGATGTGGACGATCGGACACGTCAGTGTACGGGTGATGCCGTGGACGGCCTGGATCTGGGCCACCACGAGCTTGCCGAGCTCGTCCACGTTGTTGGCCTGGGCGCGGACGATCACGTCGTAGGGCCCGGTGACATCCTCGGCCTGCGTCACCCCGGGAATGGAGGAGATCTCCTCGGCCACGTTGGCGGCCCTGCCGACCTCGGTCTGGATAAGGATGTAGGCCTGCACCATGACGCCCTCCGGGTAGAGATCAGTGCCGGAGCGTAACCGTACCTCGAATGCACAAGGGGTGTGCCATCACAGTCGGAGATCTCGGCGAATTCGGAGTAATCCAGCGGATATCGGGACGCCTTCCGCGGACTGCGGCCGTACTGCTGGGCCCCGGCGACGACGCCGCGGTCCTGAAGGCGCCCGATGGGCGGGTCGTCGTCAGCACGGACCTCCTGATCGAGGGTAGGCACTTCCGCCGCGACTGGTCGAGTGGCTACGACATAGGCCGGAAGGCGGCGGCACAGAACCTTTCCGACATTGTTGCCATGGGGGCCGATCCGACCGCTCTCGTGGTCGGCCTGGGGCTGCCCGCCGACGTCGGCACCGACTGGGTGGACGCCCTGACCGACGGCTTCCGCGACGAGTGCGACCTGGTGGGGGCGACGGTGGCGGGGGGCGACATCGCCCGCTCGGAGACCGTCGTGCTCGGCGTGACCGCGCTGGGCGATCTCGGCGGCAGGGCCCCGGTGACCCGGTCGGGCGCGCGTCCGGGCGACGTGGTCGCGGTGGCGGGCCGTCTCGGCCACGCCGCGGCCGGCTTGGCCCTGCTCGAAGCGGGGGTGACCGGCGGCTCCCCGGACCTCGTGACCCTGCTGGAGGCGCACCGCCGTCCCCGGCCGCCGTACGCCTGCGGTCCTGCGGCGGCGCTGCTCGGCGCGACGGCGATGCTCGACGTCAGCGACGGCCTGCTGCAGGACCTCGGTCACGTCGCCGACGCGAGCGGCGTGGCCGTGGGACTGGACGCCGCCGCCTTACCCGTGCCGGAGTCACTGTCCGCGGCGGCACGCGAGCTCGGCGCGGACCCCCTGGAGTGGGTGCTCACGGGAGGTGACGACCACGCGCTGGCCGCGACGTTCCCTCCCGGCGTACGGCTGCCGCCCGAATGGACGCGTGTGGGAGCCGTCACGGAGGGACACGGAGTGCAGGTCAACGGACAGACCTGGACCAAAGGGGGATGGGATCACTTCCGTGCGTGATGTGAAATTTGTGACATAGGCGTATTAGATCTGTTATTAAGTATGGCGGTCAGGCAACAGGAAGGACCGTCATGGGCCGCCACACGGCAGGACGCAAGGCACGAGAGGGTCAGCCCTCCCCGGGTCAGGACGACCTCGCAGAGAGGGGTGGCGTTCAGGACCACCTGGCCTACCGTCCGCCGGTGACGCCGGACGAGCAGTCCCTCGCCGGGCCCGGCCAGTCCGCGCAGTGGCCGGGCGGCGGTGCCGTGCCGTGGCCGGTGCCGCCCTCGGAGGCCGCCGGTGGTCCCGCGACCGGCCCTGTGACGAGCAGTGGCCTGGCGACAAACAGCGGTGCCGTGCCGTGGCCGGTGCCGCCCTCGGAGTCGACGAGCCGGATGTTCGCGGCCCTGTCGCCCGAGCGGCTGGAGTCCGAGAGTCCGTCGTCGCCGTCGATGTCGTCATCGCCTTCGGAACGGACGGCCTCGTCCGCCCTCCTGACGGCGTCCTTGGGCGCCGGGGAGCCCGGGCAGGACGGGGACGACCATGCGAAGCCGCCGAGACGCATGCGGCGGCTGGCGCTCGTGTCGGGGCTGTCGGTGCTGCTGGCCGTGGGCGTCACGGCCGGCGGCGCTCGGCTGCTCGCCGGGCGGACCTCCCTGGCCCTGGATCAGCCGACGACGGCCTGCCCGACGTCGGAGAACTGCGCAGCCGACGGCGGGCCGTACGGAGCCGGGTCCGGCCAGTCCCTCGACGCGACCCCCGCGTCCGGCGACCCAGCCGGGAACGGTCAGGACCAACAGGGCAAGAAGGACTCCGGCGCGTCCGGTTCCGGCCAGGAGGACACCGCACAGAAGGACACCGCACAGGAGGACGCCGCGCAGAACGACGCCGGGGAGGGCACCCCCGCGGCTCCCCGCGCCACACCGGTCGCGACGGCGACCTCGAAGGGCCGGGACCACGACCACACGTCCGCCCGTACGCGTGCCTCGTCCACCGCTGCCCCGCGTGCGTCGGCCCACCCGACCGGGCAGGTGGACGATGCTCCCGCCGCCGTCACGGCCGACCCGGACGACACGACGGGCGCCGGGTCCACCGACGGCGCGACGCCCGGTGAGACCCCGCTGAACGACTCCGGGAGCGGCGAAGACGCCGGTGACGCGGACGACTCCGCTGACGAGTCCGACGCCGATGCGAACCGCAGGACCGGCGCGCACCCGGTGCGGACCACGTCCGCTCTCGTCGCCGGAGGCCCGGCGGTGCGGGTGGGGTTCACGGTGACGAACCGTCACGCGGGCGGCTACACGGCCCGGCTCGCCGTACGGAACGAGGGCCCGGACCTGCCCGCATGGACCATCCGGCTGGCCGTCGGCGGGCGGGTGACCTCGGTCGAGGGGGCAGGCTGGCGGCAGCAGGGGGACACCCTGACCCTGACCTCGCAGGCCGCGCTGGACCAGGGCGGCACGCTGACGCTGACCATCCACGCCGAGGGCGCGTCGGCCGCACCCGCCGACTGCGTGCTCTCCGAGGGACGTTGTGAGGTCACCGGCGCGTCCCAGCGCGGCTGAGGCGTCCCCGGCGGCCCGGCGGCGTCGGCGGCGTCGGCGGCTCGGCGGAACGCCTCGGGACGGCCGGGCGCCGCGTACGCCAACGCTTCACGGGTGTGCGGCATGAGTCTCGGCGCGGCCGCGACCCGCTGACCCGGTCCCCAGCTCCCGGCCCCCGGTCCCCAGCTCCCGGCCCCCGGTCCCCAGCTCCCGGCTCCCGGCCACAGCCGGAGACGGGGCGTTTTCCAGGGAACGGCGGGGGTTTTGGTTGGATGGTCGCATGACCACCCCACCACGTGTCCTGACCATCGCGGGCTCGGACTCCGGCGGCGGCGCCGGCATCCAGGCCGACCTGAAGACCATGCTGGCCCTCGGCGTCCACGGCATGAGCGTCATCGCGGCCGTGACGGCGCAGAACTCACTGGGTGTGCAGGGCTACTGGGAACTGCCCCCCGAGGCGGTGCGGGCACAGCTCGACTCGGTCCTCGGCGACATCGGAGCCCAGGCGGTCAAGACGGGCATGCTGGCGTCGTCCGTGCTGGTGAAGACCGTCGCGGAGGTCCTCGCGGGCGTGACCGTGCCCGTCGTGGTGGACCCGGTCGGCGTGTCCAAGCACGGCGACAGCCTGCTCGCGCCGGAGGCCGTGGAGACCGTCAAGAGCGTGCTGCTGCCGACCGCGACCGTGGTCACCCCCAACCTGTGGGAGGTCGAGCAGCTCACGGGCGTCAAGGTCGAGGACACCGGCGACATGCCCCGCGCCGCCGAGGCGGTGCTGGCGCTCGGCCCGAAATGGGCGCTGATCAAGGGCGGCCACCTTCCCGGGGAGCCGGTGGACCTGCTCACCGACGGGTCGAGCGAGCACCGCTTCACCGCCGAGCGGCACGACAACCGGCACACCCACGGCACCGGCTGCACGCTCGCCTCCGCGATCGCGTCGTACCTCGCCCTCGGCGAGGACGTGCCCGGCGCCGTACGGCGGGCCAAGGAGTACGTCACGGGCGCCATCGCGCACGGGTTCCCCCTGGGCGCGGGCATCGGGCCCGTGGACCACGCCTGGCGGATGCGGACGGACGCCTGAGCCGGGGCGTCCGGGTCGCGGGAGGCCCCGGCGCGATGCCCTGGCGGGGATGCCCTGGCGCGATGCCTCAGCGGAAGGCGTCGGCGTGGTCGGCGGCCCACTGGCGGAACGTCCGCGCGGGTCTGCCGGTGATCTGTTCCACCGTCGAGGTCACCAGGTCGGAGCGGGGACGCCGGGTGCTCGCCAGCAGTGCCTCGACCAGCGCGGGCGGCCTTCCGTCCGCGAGCATCCGCTCCCGTGCGGCCTCCACGGGAACCTCCTCGAAGCGCAGCGGACGGCCGATCGCCTCGCCGATCAGGCGGACCTGGTCGGCCCTGCTCACCACGTGCGGTCCGGTCAGCACGTGCGTGGCCCCCGCGTGCCCGTCGCCGGTCGGCACGCGGGCCGCCACGGCCGCGACGTCGGCCTGGTGCACCACCGCCGTGGGGGCGATGCCGGGGCCGCGTACGACACCGTCCTGCCGGATCTGCCCGGCCCATCCCAGCGCGTTGGAGGCGATCGTGTCGGCGCGCAGGATGGTCCACTCCAGGCCCGACGCCTTGATGAGGCTCTCCATCTCGGCGTGGAGCCGGTAGATCGGGTCGGTCCGCCACCCGGCGTCCTCGTTCACGCCTGACGACGACAGGTAGACGAGGCGGCGGGCGGAGCCCGCGATCGTGGCGAGGACGTCCTGCGCGCCCTCGGACGTGAGGAAGGGCCAGACCAGGAACACCGTCGTGATCCCGCTCAGCGCCCTTTCCAGGGCGGTCGAGGTCGTCTCCAGTCAAGGTTGTCCCGGTCCAGGTCGTCCCGGGCCGAGACCATCTCCGGTCGAGGTCGTCTCTGCCGAGGTCGTCTCTGTCGAGGTCGTCTCTGTCGAGGCCGTCTCTGGTCGAGGTCGTCTCTGTCGAGACAGCGCGAGAGCCCGCCACCGGTTCAGGTGGCGGGCTCTCGCGGATGTCAGACGGTCAGCGCGTGACCTTGCCCGCCTTGATGCAGGAGGTGCAGACGTTCATCCGCTTCGGCGTCCCGTTGACCACCGCGCGCACGGTCTGGATGTTGGGGTTCCAGCGGCGGCGGGTGCGGCGGTGCGAGTGGGAGATGTTGTTGCCGAAAATCGGCTTCTTGGCGCAGACGTCGCAGACGGAAGCCACGGTAATCGCTCCTTTGAATCAGTCGATCGGCCCGGCGCCGGTGCAGCGGCTCGTCCGAGCAATGCCGGGACAACCGGCTGGCCACACGAGGATATCCGATGTTCACCGTTGCACGCCAAACGGGACTCCGGCGAACGGGGGATAGTCTCGTACCCGCCAACGGTAGCGCATCGGGGGGCCGGATCGCGCGGAAGGAAGGTCTGCCGGATGCTCAAGGTGCTCGATCCCCCCGCCGTGCGCCGCTGGTCGCGCCACTGCGCGGCGGCCCTCGGCCGGGCCAGGGCGGAGATCGACGCGCTCAACGTGTTCCCCGTGCCCGACGGGGACACCGGCACGAACCTGCACCTCACGATCCTGTCGGCGGCCGAGGCGGTGGACGCGCTGCCCGGCGGCGCGGACGCGGACGCCACCTGGCAGGCCCTGACGCGCGGGGCCCTGCTCGGCGCGCGGGGCAACTCCGGGGTGATCGTCAGCCAGGCCGTCAGGGGCCTGGGTGAGGTGCTCGGGCGCGCGCCGGGAGGCGGCGCCGACCTGCGCGACGGCCTGACGAGGGCGGCCGAGATGGCCAGGGCGGCGGTGGTCCGCCCGGTGGAGGGCACGGTGCTGAGCGTGTTGTCGGCGGCGGCGCAGGCCGTGCGCGACGCGCCCGACGACCTGGCCGAGGTGGCCCGCCGGGCGGCCGACGAGGCGCGGCGGGCCCTGCGCCGTACGACCGGTCAGCTCGGCGTGCTGTCCCGCAACGGCGTGGTGGACGCGGGCGCGGCCGGGCTGGTGATCATGCTGGAGAGCCTGGCCGAGGTGGTGACCGAGGCGTACAGCGAGCGCCACGAGGTGCCCGCCCCGGCCGCGCGGATCGCGCCCGAGCAGGCGCAGGACACCGGCGGCCCCGGTTACGAGGTCATGTACCTCCTCGATGCGGGCGCGCAGGAGGTGGACCGGCTGCGGGGCGAGCTCGACGCGCTGGGGGACAGCCTGGTGATCGTCGGCGGGGAGGACCTGTGGAACGTCCACGTCCACGTGGACGACGCGGGCGCGGCGATCGAGGCAGGGCTGCGCGCGGGACGGCCCCACCGGATCAAGGTGACCTACCTCGGGGGACGGCCGCACGAGCCGGGCCCGGCGCGGGGCGTCGTCGCGGTCGCCGCGGGGGACGGCCTGGCGGCCCTGTTCCGGGAGGCGGGGGCGGTGGTCGTGCGGCGCGAGCCGGGCTCCGCTCCGACGGCGGCGGCCCTGCTGCGGGCCGTCCGGGAGGCCGGCACCGAGGTCGCGGTGCTGCCCAACGACGCCGCCACACATGACGTCGCCGTGGCCGCCGCGGAGATCGCCAGGGAGGAGGGCGTGACGGTCAGCGTCCTGCCCACCCGGGCGTCGGTGCAGGGCCTGGCCGCGCTGGCCGTGCACGACCCGCTGCGCCGCTTCGACGACGACATCGTGGCGATGACCGACGCGGCAGGGCACACCCGCCACGGGCACGTGTGGGTGGCCGACCGCGAGGCGATGACCAGCGCCGGGATCTGCCGCCCCGGCGACGTGCTCGGGGTGGTGGACGGCGACGTCGCGCTGATCGGCGCGGACCTGACCGAGACCGCGGTCGAGGTCGTCCGGCGCCTGGTCTCCGGCGGCAGCGAAATGGTCACGCTCGTCGCCGGCGCGTGCGCGCCCGAGCCGCTCCTGCCCGCCGTACGCGTCCATCTGGAGCGGGTCCGCCCCGACCTGGAGATCGTCGTGTACGAGGGCGGACAGGGCGGTTATCCCCTCCTGATCGGCGTCGAGTAGCCGGATTGTCGGCCCGTACGGGTAGTAATTGGTGTCGTGACGAGCTTCGACGAGCCGCTCAAGAAGGTGGTCGGCAGGTCGGCCGCCTCGCTGGAGAGCGCCCTGGGCATCAGCACGGTCGGTGAGCTGCTGCGCCACTATCCGCGGCGATACGCGCAGCGCGGGGAGCTGACGCCCATCGCGTCGCTGGAGCACGACGAGCACGTCACCGTGGTCGCGAAGGTGTCGTCGGCCGTGCGCAGGCCGATGAAGAACCGGCAGGGCACCTGGCTCGACATCGAGGTGACCGACGGCAAGGAGAAGCTCCACCTGGCGTTCTTCGGCAAGGGCGCCTACGTGGCCGAGCAGCGGCTCACGCCGGGCACCGAGGCGATGTTCTCCGGCAAGGTCGGCGTCTTCGTCGGCGGGAGGACCAGGCGCGTCTCGCTCACTCATCCCGAATACGAGTCGTTCGACGAGACGGAGGAGACGGCCGAGGAGTTCGCCTCCGCACTGGTGCCGATCTATCCCTCCGCCCAGGGGCTGCCGAGCTGGAAGATCCGGCGGGCCGTGCGCACGGTGCTCGACGTGCTCAGCCTGGACGACCCGGTGCCCGCCGAGATCCGGGAGCGGCTGGGGCTGCTGCCGATCGATGATGCGCTGCGGCGGGTCCACCGGCCCCGCAGCCAGGCGGACGTCGCCCGGTCGCACGACCGGCTGAAGTTCGACGAGGCGTTCGTGTTGCAGGCCGTGCTGGTGCGGCGGCGCATGGCCGCGTCCGCCTGGCTCGCCCGGGCCCGTCCCGGGCGCGACGACGGGCTGCTGCGCGAGTTCGACAAGCGGCTGCCGTTCCAGCTCACCGAGGGGCAGCGGCAGGTCGGCGAGGAGATCGCCGCCGACCTCGCCCGCGAACACCCCATGCACCGGCTCCTGCAGGGCGAGGTCGGCGCGGGCAAGACCGTGGTCGCGCTGCGCGCGATGCTTCAGGTGGTCGACTCCGGCGGGCAGGCCGTGCTGCTCGCCCCCACCGAGGTCCTCGCCCAGCAGCACCACCGGTCGATCGTGAACATGCTGGGCGACCTCGCGGCGGGCGGCATGTTCGGCGGGACGGCGGTCGCGCTGCTCACCGGCTCGATGGGGGCCGCCGCGCGGCGGAGCGCGCTGCTCGACGCGGCCTCCGGCGCGGCCGGCATCGTGATCGGCACTCATGCCGTGCTGCAGGAGCACGTGCAGTTCGCCGACCTCGGCCTGGTCGTGGTGGACGAGCAGCACAGGTTCGGCGTCGAACAGCGCGACGCGCTGCGCGAGAAGGGCGGCGGCGGACGCCCCCACGTGCTGGTCATGACGGCGACGCCGATCCCGCGCACGGTCGCGATGACCGTGTTCGGCGACCTGGAGGTCTCCACGCTGTCCCAGCTCCCCTCGGGGCGGGCCCCGATCACCACCCATGTGGTGCCCGCCGCGGAGAAGCCTCACTACCTCGACCGCGCCTGGCAGCGGGTGCGCGAGGAGGTCGGCCTGGGCCGCCAGGCCTACGTGGTGTGCCCGCGCATCGGCGACCAGGAGGGCGACGAGGGCGACCTGGCGAAGGACGACGAGGAGCGCAGGCCGCCCCTGGCGGTGCTCGACGTCGCGCGCATGCTCGCCGAGGGCCCCCTGTCGGGCCTGCGGATCGAGGCGCTGCACGGCAAGCTCGCGCCCGAGGACAAGGACGCCACGATGCGGGCCTTCGCCCGGGGCGAGATCGACGTGCTGGTCGCGACCACGGTCATCGAGGTCGGCGTCGACGTCCCCAACTCGTCGGTGATGGTCATCATGGACGCCGACCGCTTCGGGGTCTCCCAGCTCCACCAGTTGCGCGGCCGGGTGGGCCGGGGCGGGCTGCCCGGGCTGTGCCTGCTCGTGAGCGAGGCCCCGGAGGGCACCCAGGCGCGCCGCAGGCTCGACGCGGTGGCGGCGACCCTGGACGGGTTCGAGCTGTCCCGTGTCGACCTGGAGCAGCGCAGAGAGGGCGACGTGCTCGGCGCCGCCCAGTCGGGGCGCAAGTCCTCGCTCAAGCTGCTGCAACTGCTGCGCGACGAGGACGTGATCGAGACCGCCCGGGCCGAGGCGACCGCCCTGCTGTCCGCCGATTCCGAGCTGTCGGCCCACCCGGCCCTGCGCGCCGAGATCGACACCATGGTCGCCGGCGAACGCGCCGAATACCTCGAGAAGGCGTGAGGGGGGAAATGAAACGGGCGCCGTGTGAACACGACGCCCGTTAAACGACCCAGGGCCCAGCCTTGGGACGGCCTCCCCCCGAATGCCGTCCCCGGCTGGGCCCGCCCTCGGGTCAGGTGCCGAGGGCGCCGGCGTGCGGAAGGGCTCACGACCACGCCGGCCGGCCTCCCCCTGGGTCACCGCGAAGGCCGCAGAACTCATGATGCGCAAGTGACCGACCCCGCGATACGGCTCTTACTCATTCGTCGCCGCGGCTTGCCCACTCTTGACTCCGTGCCCCTCCGCTGTGCCGGGACGGCCGCCGGGGGCGGGACAATGAAGGTGTGACGCGGGTGATCGCAGGGACGGCGGGGGGACGCAGGCTGGCCGTCCCACCGGGGAGATCGACCAGGCCGACGAGCGACCGCACCCGGGAGGGCCTGTTCGCCACCGTCGGCTCCGCGCTCGGCCCGCTGGACGGGGTCCGGGTGCTCGACCTGTACGCCGGGTCGGGCGCCGTCGGGCTGGAGGCGCTGAGCCGGGGGGCCGCCCACGCGCTGCTGGTGGAGTCGGACGCCAGGGCCGCGCGCACGATCAGGGAGAACATCGCGTCCCTCGGGCTGCCGGGCGCGGCGCTGCGGGCCGAGAAGGTCGAGCGGGTGGTGGCCCGGCCGTGCGAGGAGCCGTACGACTTCGTCTTCGCCGATCCGCCCTACGCCGTCTCCGACGAGGCGGTCACGCGGGTGCTGACGGCGCTGCGCGACAACGGCTGGCTGGCCGAGGGCGCGCTCGTGGCCGTGGAACGGGAGTCGAGGGGTAAGGACCTGGTGTGGCCCGCGGGCTTCACGGAAGACAGGGTCCGTCGATACGGCGAAGCGGCCGTTTGGTACGGTCACGCAGCCGGGAACCCGTGAATCTATGGGGGTGCGCCTTGCGTCGTGTCGTCTGCCCGGGGTCGTTCGATCCCGTGACCAACGGTCATCTGGACATCATCGGCCGGACGTCACGGCTGTATGACGAGGTCGTCGTGGCCGTGCTCATCAACATCGAGAAGCGCAGCCTGTTCACCGTCGACGAGCGCATCGAGATGCTCCAGGCGGTGACGAAGGAGTACGGCAACGTCCGCGTGGAGAAGTTCCACGGCCTGCTGGTCGACTTCTGCAGGCAGCAGGGCATCCCGTCCATCGTGAAGGGCCTGCGCGCGGTCAGCGACTTCGACTACGAGCTGCAGATGGCGCAGCTCAACTATCGGATGTCGGGCGTCGAGACGCTGTTCATGTCCACCAACCCGGAATACTCCTTCCTGTCGTCGAGCAGGCTCAAGGAGATCGCCCGGTACGGAGGGGACGTGTCCGGCCTGGTCCCCGACCTCGTCCACCAGCTGCTGGTGGAGCGGCTCAGAGGCTGAACCGGGGCTGGTATTCTTGCCTTTCAGCCTTGCACGACGGCGGTGATTCGCCATGCCTAACGAGAGCAGGATGAGTCTGCACAGCCTCGATCCCCGAGCCCCCTGGGTGATCTCCACCCATGACCTGGGGCGCCGACCGGGATCGATGCGCACACTCAGCCCGGTTCTCCCGGCACCGGTGGATCTCGCCGTCGGAATGATCGGCGTTCCCAAGGACGCCGACGTCGAGCTGGACATCCGGCTCGAGGCGGTGATGGAGGGCGTGCTCGTGACGGGCACGGCGCAGGCTCCCCTGACGGGGGAGTGCTCGCGCTGCCTGGACCCGTTGACCTCGGAGATCGAGGTCGACTTCCAGGAGCTCTACTTCTACTCGGCGGAGGACGCCGGAGAGGACGATCTGCTCCTCGACGGCGAACTGCTCGATCTCGAGCCGGTATTCCGTGACGCGGTGGTGCTCGCACTGCCGCTGAGCCCGGTGTGCGGTGATGACTGCCCCGGTCTCTGTGCGGAGTGCGGGATCAGGCTGGCGGAGGCCGGCCCTGACCACCGGCACGAAGCGATCGACGCCCGCTGGGCGGCGCTGCAGGGTTTGGTTGTGGAACAGGAAGACGATCAGGAGGGTTGACGTGGCCGTCCCCAAGCGGAAGATGTCGCGGAGCAACACCCGCGCCCGCAGGTCCCAGTGGAAGGCGGCGGCGGTCGCACTCGTGAGCTGCCCGCAGTGCCGCTCGCCCAAGCGCCCGCACGTGGCGTGCCCGAGCTGCGGCACCTACAACCGTCGTCAGGTCGTCGAGCCGTCGGCCTGATCGCGCGTGCGGTAAGGGACGTCGGGACGCCGGCCGGATCGTCAAAGCGAGCCGGTCGGCGTTACCGTGCTTCAAAGAGTTACCGTGCTCCATAGGAACGTGCGGTGGCGGTTGGACGGTACGCACCGACATGCACGCCCGCGGCCGTGGTGGACGCCGGGGCCATCGGCTCCCGGCGGACCGGCGTCCACCACGCCTTCGGGCCTTCGGCCGGCCCGCCTGCCTCCCGTGCACGGCCCTGCCTGCACCTAGGAGTTGGGAGGATTTCATGGCCGCGCCGTCTGTAAAGCCCGTGCCCGTCGAGGTCGCGAGAGACGAGCTGTTCCAGATCCTGGATGTCCGGCTCAGCACCGGCATCCTCGAGCGGGCGCTGACGCACCGCTCGTACGCGTACGAGAACGGCGGACTGCCGACGAACGAGCGCCTGGAGTTCCTGGGCGACTCGGTGCTGGGTCTCGTGGTGACGGACACGCTGTTCCGCAACCACCCGGACCTGCCGGAGGGCCAGCTCGCCAAGCTGCGCGCCGCCGTGGTCAACATGCGCGCGCTAGCCGACGTCGCCAGGACGCTCGACCTCGGCAAATACCTGCGGCTCGGCCGTGGCGAGGAGGGCACCGGCGGCCGCGACAAGTCGTCGATCCTGGCCGACACGCTGGAGGCCCTGATCGGCACGGTCTACGTCGACAAGGGCCTCGACGAGGCGTTCCGCGTCGTCCACCTGCTGTTCGACCCGCTCATCACGCGGTCGGCGTCGCTCGGCGCCGGGCTCGACTGGAAGACGTCCCTGCAGGAGCTCACCGCCGCCGAGATGCTCGGCGTGCCGGAGTATCACGTGGACGAGAGCGGGCCCGACCACGCCAAGTCGTTCTCCGCGGTCGTGCGCGTGGGCGGCAAGGAGTACGGCAAGGGCTCGGGCCGCAGCAAGAAGGAGGCCGAGCAGCAGGCGGCCGAGGCGGCCTGGACCGCGATCCGCGCGGTGCGCGACGCCCGCGAGGGCGCCGGTCCCGTACACGCCTGAGCACGGGAGACGGCGCATGCCCGAACTGCCCGAGGTCGAGGTAGTCCGCAGGGGCCTGGAGAGCTGGGTCGCGGGCCGGACGGTGGCCGCGGCCGAGGTCCTGCACCCCCGGGCGGTCCGGCGCAACGTCGGCGATCTGCCCGCCCAGCTCAAGGGCCGCACGCTGGCGTCGGCCGAGCGGCGCGGCAAATACCTGTGGCTGCCCCTGCGCGACGACGCCACCGGCGAGGAGGAGCCCGGCGAGGCGCTGATCGCCCATCTCGGCATGAGCGGTCAGCTTCTCGTCGTGGACCCGCTGTCGCCGATAGAGAAGCACCTGCGCGTGCGCATGGGCTTCGCCGACGGCGGCCTGGAGTTACGCTTCGTCGACCAGCGCACTTTCGGGCACCTGCTGGTGGCGCCCATGACCTCCGGTCTCGGCCGGCCGGTGCCGGAGCCGATCGCGCACATCGCCGCCGACCCGCTCGAGGACGCCTTCGACGACGCCGAGTTCGCCGTACGGCTGCGGCTGCGCCGTACGGGGATCAAGCGGGCGCTGCTCGACCAGTCGCTGATCAGCGGGGTCGGCAACATCTACGCGGACGAGGCGCTGTGGCGCGCGCGCCTGCACTGGGCGCGGCCGACGGAGACGCTGACCCGGCCGAAGATCGCCGAACTGCTCGCGGCGGTCCGCGAGGTCATGACCGAGGCGCTGGGGCAGGGCGGCACCTCCTTCGACAGCCTCTACGTCAACGTGAACGGCGAGAGCGGCTACTTCGACCGCTCGCTCGCGGTGTACGGCAGGCGGGACGAGCCGTGCCGCCGCTGCGGAACGCCCATCAGGCGGGAGGCGTTCATGAACAGGTCCTCCTACAGCTGCCCGAAGTGCCAGCCCCGCCCGAGGAGCGCCCGCCCTTAGACCACCCCCCGCTGCGCCGGCCGGAGTCGATCTGGATACTTGTAGGCGTGGTTCGGTTGACGGCATGGGTCCGTGGACGGGTGCAGGGTGTGGGGTTCCGCTGGTGGACCCGCGCCCGCGCACTGGAGCTCGGGCTCGTCGGGTGGGCCTCGAACCTGGCCGACGGGAGGGTCGAGGTCGTCGCCGAGGGCCCGAGGGAGTCATGCGAGAAACTCCTGTCGTTGTTACGCACCGGAGACACGCCCGGCCACGTCGGGGGGGTGGTCGAGCGCTGGAGCGATGCGAAGAGAGGTATCGCCGGGTTTGTCGAGAGGTAGGGCTTCCCTCAAACCTCCTAAATCCGGTATATTTATCTAGCGAGAGTGCCCACCGGTGCGTCTGTGCGGAGCGTTCAACTTGACCGCCTCCATTGCCGGTGCGACTCTTGAGAGGAACCACGCGCACCCCTCCCGCGGCATGAAGTGCGCGAACCAGTCTGGTCACTCAGCGTGGAGGACCCTTTACTATGGCGAAGGCTCTACTCGGCCACGTCGGCGGTCCTGATCCTCGGATGATCTCGGAAATGCGCCGTCTCCAGCAGCGCATCCGCGACCTCGAGGCAGAACTCACCCGGCTCCAGGCCCAGAACGACGCGCTCGCGGCGCAAACTCGTGACGAGGCCCTGGTCCGGCTGCAGGATCGCGAGCCGGCTCTCACCTGAGGCCCGGCGGGAACGGGAAAGGATTGTAGGGACGCCCCGCAAAGGCGTCCCTTGCCATTTGCGCCGTCGTTCCCCGGCAATTTGATTCGACGGTTAACTGATCATAAAAACGGTTGACTGATCATAAGTAACGGGCCACGGGCGGGATGGGCGAACCGCCCGTCTTGCCTTACCCGAATTCATTTCCCAATCGGCCACGGGCGCCTATCACCACATCCCCGGCCGCCGGGCGCTGTAGTCTTCCCCCCAAACGCCAGGCGGCACCGAGGGGGGCGGACGTGTATCTGAAGACGCTCACCTTACGCGGCTTCAAGTCCTTCGCCTCGGCCACCACCCTCCGCTTCGAGCCGGGCATCACCGCCGTGGTGGGCCCCAACGGCTCCGGCAAGTCCAACGTCGTGGACGCCCTCGCGTGGGTGATGGGCGAGCACAGCGCCAAGTCGCTGCGCGGCGGCAAGATGGAGGACGTCATCTTCGCGGGCACCTCGAGCCGCCCGCCGCTCGGCCGCGCCGAGGTCACCCTCACGATCGACAACAGCGACGGCGCGCTCCCGATCGACTACACCGAGGTGACGATCAGCCGGCTGATGTTCCGTTCCGGCCAGAGCGAGTACGCCATCAACGGCGACACCTGCCGCCTGCTCGACATCCAGGAACTGCTGTCCGACTCCGGCATCGGCCGGGAGATGCACGTGATCGTCGGCCAGGGCCAGCTCGACCAGGTGCTGCACGCGGGGCCGGAGGAGCGCCGGGCGTTCATCGAGGAGGCCGCGGGCGTACTCAAGCACCGCAAGCGCAAGGAGAAGGCCCTCCGCAAGCTCGACGCGATGCAGGCCAACCTGACCCGCGTCCAGGACCTCGTGGCCGAGCTGCGCCGCCAGCTCAAACCGCTGGGCCGGCAGGCCGAGATCGCCCGCAAGGCGGCAGTCATCCAGGCCGACCTGCGCGACGCCCGGCTGCGCCTGCTCGCCGACGACGTGATCACCCTCCGCGACACGCTGCAGCGTGAGGAGGCCGACGAGGCGGCCGTACAGGCGCGGCGCGCCCACGTGGAGGCCGAGCTGGCCGAGGGCCAGCGGCGGGAGGCCGAGCTGGAGGCGGCCGAGAACGAGGCCCAGCCCCGCCTCAAGGCCGCCCAGGAGACCTACTATCGCCTTTCCGGCCTGCGGGAGCGGCTGCGCGGCGTGGAGAGCCTCGCGGCCGAACGACGGCGGCACGCCGCGGACGCCGCCTCCATCGAGCGGCGCGGGCGCGACCCGGAGGACCTGGAACGCGAGGCCGCCGAGGTGCGCGAGCAGGAACGGGTGCTGGCGGAGGAGCTGGACGAGGCGCGTGAGCGGCTCGACGCCGCCGTCGAGGCCCGCGCCGAGGCCGAGGAGGCGCTGGCCGCCGAGGAGCGGCGCCTGACCGCCGCCTCCCGTGCCGCGGCCGACCGCCGGGAGGCCCTCGCCCGCCTCCGCGGCCAGGTCGAGTCGGCCAGAAGCCGGGCCAGGGCCGCCGGAGACGAGATCGGCAGGCTCACCAAGGCCGTCGAGGACGCCACCCGGCGCGCGGAGCAGGCCCAGGACGAGCTCGACGCGCAGGCGGTCGACGAGGCGCCGGCCGACCCCGGGCTCGCGGCCGAGCTGGAGGCCGCGCAGGAGAGCGTCGATCTCGCTCGCGCCGCGGTGGAGGAGGCCAGGGCCGTGGCCGAGGAGGCCGAGGCCGTCGTGGAGCGGGTGCGGGCCGACCTGGCCGCGCCCAGGGACGCGCTGGCCGCCGCCAAGGCCGCGGTGAGCACGGCCAGGGCCGCCGACGCCGAGTCGCAGCGTGCGGTCGCCGCTCTCCAGGCGCGGTGCGAGGCCCTGGAGATGAGCCTGGCCGGGGGCGCGGACGGGGCCGCCGCGCTGCTCGGCGCCGGGCTGCCCGGCCTGCTCGGCCCGATCGCCACGCTGCTCGCCGTACGCCCGGGGGCTGAGGCCGCCATCGCGGCCGTGCTGGCCGTGGACGGCGTCGCCGTGGCCTCGCTCACCGCCGCCGTCGCGGCCGTGGAACACCTTCGTGAGGCCGGTGCCGGACGCGCCGCCCTGCTGATCGCGGGCGACCGTCAGAGTGACGGCGACCAGAGCGCGCGGCCGGAGACGCCGGTCGCGGGCGCCGAGTGGGCCGCCGACCTGGTGACCGTGCCCGACGAGCTGCGCCCCGCCGTGGAGGCGCTGCTGTCCGACGTGGTCGTGGTGCCCGACCTGCTCACCGCGCGCAAGGTCGTGGACGCCCATCCGGAGCTGCGGGCCGTCACGATGTCCGGCGACCTGCTCGGCGTCAACGCCGCGCACGGCGGCTCGGGCGGCGGCTCCTCGCTGCTGCAGATGCGTACGGCGCTCGACGAGGCCGCCGCCGATCTCGCCACCGCCGGGGCCGAGGCCGAACGGCACGCGGAGGCGCTGGCCGAGGCCGTGGCCGCCGAGCGGGAGTGCCAGCTTGCGCTGGAGGCGGCGCAGGCGCGGGTCGCGGAGGCGCTGAACGGCGTGAGCGCCGCCCAGAGCGGCGTCAACGCGGCACAGAACGGGCTGAACGCGGCGCAGGGCGGGCTCGACCGCCTGCGCGGCAGACAGCGGGAGGCCGACCAGCGGGCCGCGGCGGCGGCCAAGCAGCTCGCCCGGCTGGAGGCCGCCGTCAAGGCCGCCCAGGACGAGGCGGCCCGGCTGAGCCGGTCGGTGGTGGACGCCCAGGAGGCGCGCGAGCAGGCCCAGGCCGCGGTCGTGGAGCTGGAGGAGCAGCTCGCCGAGGCGGAGTACGCCGCCGAGCTGGAGGCGGAGCCGACCACCGACACCCGAGACGAGCTGGCCGCCGCCTGCGGCGTCACCCGGCAGGCCGAGATGGAGGCCCGGCTGACCGTCCGTACGGCCGAGGAGCGGGTGCGGGGCATCGCGGGCCGGGCCGACGCGCTGCTGCGCGCGGCGCAGCGCGAGCGGCAGGACCGGGCCAGGGCCGCGGCCGACCGCGAACGCCGCCGCAGGCAGGCGGAGATCGCCGCGGCCGTGGCCGAAGGTGCGCGTGCCGCCCTGAACGCCCTGGAGGGCTCGCTCACGCGGGCCGCAGAGGAGCGCGACGAGGCCGAGCGGGCCCGCGGGCAGATCGACGCCGAGCTCAAGCAGGTGCGCCTGCGTGTGCGGGAGCTCAGCTCCGAGCTGGACGCCCTGGTCAACCGGGTCCACGGCAGCGAGATGGCCAGGACCGAGCGGCGGCTGCGGCTGGAGCAGATGGAGCAACGTGCCCTGGAGGAGTACGGCATCGAGCTCGAACCGCTGATCGCGGAGTACGGGCCGAGCGTGCCGGTGCCGGGCGACCCGCCCGTGCCGTACGTCAGGGAGGAGCAGGAGAAGCGGGCCAGGACGGCCGAACGGCAGATGACCCAGCTCGGCAAGGTCAACCCGCTGGCGCTGGAGGAGTTCGCCGCCCTTGAGGAGCGGCACGCCTTCCTCACCTCCCAGCTCGAAGACCTCAAGAAGACCCGGCGCGACCTGCTGCTCGTGGTCAAGGAGGTCGACGACCGGGTCGAGCAGGTCTTCGCGGCGGCGTACGAGGACGTGGCCCGCGAGTTCCAGGGGATCTTCCAGCGGGTCTTCCCCGGTGGCGAGGGCCGCCTGCTGCTGACCGACCCGGAGGACATGCTGACGACCGGGGTCGAGGTCGAGGCCCGGCCGCCCGGCAAGAAGGTCAAGCGCCTGTCGCTGCTGTCCGGCGGCGAGCGGTCGCTGACCGCGGTCGCGTTCCTCATCTCGATCTTCAAGGCCCGCCCGTCGCCGTTCTACGTCATGGACGAGGTCGAGGCGGCCCTCGACGACACCAACACGCAGCGGCTGCTCACGCTGTTCGAGGAACTGAGACAGACCTCACAGCTCATCGTGATCACGCACCAGAAGCGCACGATGGAGATCGCCGACGCGCTGTACGGCGTGTCGATGCGTGGCGACGGCGTCACCCAGGTCGTCAGCCAGCGCCTCCGCGAGAAGGTCTAGCACTTCACCACCCCCGCCGCTCGCATCCGCTCTGGTCGTGCCGGAGGCGCGCGCGGGGAGTGCGGTCGTGCCGGAGGCGCGCAGGGAATGTGGTGTGCCGGAGGCGCGCAGGGAATGTGGTGTGCCGGAGGCGCGCAGGGAATGTGGTGTGCCGGAGGCGCGCAGGGAATGTGGTGTGCCGGAGGCGCGCGGGGGGGATGGGCCGTGCCGTAGGCGCGCCGGGGAGGGCTGCCTCGCTCGCGGCCGGTCCGTGGCGCGACGGCGCGCCCCTCTATATCGCCCGATCGAGTCGCCCTGTCCGGAGTAATGCGGGCGATCTGGGAAACTGCATGGTGTGGACGGTTACCTCGGCATCATCGTGATCGTGGCCATCGTCGCCATATTGGCGGTGGGGGGCCTGTGGCTGCTGTTCCGGCCGAAGGCGAAGGACCTGCCGCCCGCGCCGCCGGCCCCGCCCGAGCCGAAGGCTCCCGTCGCGGAGGAGCCCGCGAAGACGGGGCTGGGCGAAGAGGACGGCGGCACGACGACCACGCTGCCGCCGCCCGCGCCCCCGATCGAAGAGCTGATCAAGGCTCCCGAGATCGAGGTCCCGCCGCCGTCGGCCGGCCGGATGGTGCGGCTGCGCGGCAGGCTCGCCCGTTCCCAGAACGTCCTCGGCCGGGGCCTGCTCGAACTGCTGTCGCGTGACCGGCTCGACGACGAGGTCTGGGACGAGATCGAGGAGACTCTGATCACCGCCGACGTCGGCGTGGCCCCCACCCGCGCGATGGTGGAGGAACTGCGGACGAAGGTGAAGGTGCTCGGCACGCGCACCCCCGAGGAGGTGCGCAAGCTGCTGCGGGAGGAACTGCTCACGCAGATCGCGCCGGACCTCGACCGCACCCTGCACACCCAGCCGCACGGCGAGCGGCCGGCCGTCGTCCTCGTCGTCGGGGTCAACGGCACCGGCAAGACCACGACCTCGGGCAAGCTCGCCCGGGTCCTGGTCGGCGACGGCAGGAAGGTCGTGCTCGGCGCCGCCGACACCTTCCGCGCGGCGGCCACCGACCAGCTCCAGACGTGGGGCGACCGCGTCGGCGCGGGCGTGGTGCGCGGCCCGGAGGGCGGCGACCCGGCGTCCGTGGCGTTCGACGCCGTGGCCAAGGGCATCGAGGACAAGGCGGACACCGTCATCATCGACACGGCGGGACGGCTGCACACCAAGACCGGCCTCATGGACGAGCTGGGCAAGGTCAAGCGGGTCATCGAGAAGAAGGCGGCGGTGGACGAGGTGCTCCTCGTCCTCGACGCGACCACCGGGCAGAACGGCATGCGCCAGGCGCAGGTCTTCGCCGAGGTGGTCAACGTCACCGGCATCGCGCTGACCAAGCTGGACGGCACGGCCAAGGGCGGCATCGTGATCTCGGTCCAGCGTGAGCTGGGCGTGCCGGTGAAGCTGGTGGGCCTCGGCGAGGGGCCGGACGACCTCGCGCCGTTCGACCCCGAGGTCTTCGTCGACGCCCTGCTCGGCGACTGACCCGGAGGCGGCGACCGACGCACGCGAGGCGGCGACTGACACACGAGGAGAAGCGCGGGCCGGGGATCCCCCGGCCCGCACTCATGTCGGCTCGGTCAGCTCCGCAGGAAGGCGCGTAGTTCTTCGATGTGGGGGGTGATGTCGATGCCCCGCTCCGACAGCCAGTGCGGGTCGCCGTACGTGTCGCGGTAACGCTCGGCGCCGTCGCAGATCAGCGTGACCACGCTGCCGCGCTCGCCCCGTTCCCGCATCTCCCTGATGATCTGCACCGCCGCCGCGATGTTGGTGCCGGTCGAGCCGCCGACCTCCCTGCGGGTGACCTCCCTGACCCAGTGCATGGCCGCGATCGACAGGGCGTCCGGCACCTGGGTCATCCGGTCGATGACCGTCGGCAGGAACGACGGCTCGACCCGCGGCCGGCCGATGCCCTCGATACGCGAACCGGCGCCGCCGTGCTCCTCACCCGAGACCCAGGACGGATAGAACGCCGAGCCCTCCGGGTCGGCCACGCACAGCCGCGTCTGGTGGCGGCGGTAGCGGATGTAGCGGCCGATCGTGGCGGAGGTGCCGCCGGTGCCCGCGCCGACCACGATCCACGCGGGCTCCGGGTGCCGTTCGAGCTCCATCTGCTGGAAGATGCTCTCGGCGATGTTGTTGTTGCCCCGCCAGTCCGTCGCCCGTTCGGCGTAGGTGAACTGGTCCATGTAGTGCCCGCCGGTCTCGGCGGCGAGCCGGTGCGACTCGTCGTAGATCGCTCTCGGGTCGTCCACCAGGTGGCACTTGCCGCCGTAGAACTCGATGATCTCCCGCTTCTCCGGCGAGGTGCTCGCCGGGATCACCGCGATGAACGGCAGGCCGAGCAGCCGGGCGAAGTACGCCTCGCTCACGGCCGTGGACCCGCTCGACGCCTCGATGATCGTGGTGGTGGGCCCGATCCAGCCGTTCGCCAGGCCGTACAGGAAAAGGGATCGGGCGAGACGATGCTTCAGTGAACCGGTGGGGTGCACCGACTCGTCTTTCAGATAGAGGTCGACACCCCAGTGCGAGGGGAGCGGGAACACATGCAGATGCGTGTCGCAGCTTCGGTTGGCGTCGGCCTCGACGGCCTGGATGGCGTCGGCCACCCATGCCCTCGTGACCGGATCGTGCCGATCCAGGTGGTTCATGCCCGCAACTCTGACATGTCGCGTGGCATGAACACCAAAGACGCCTATCGGGCTCCACTGGTCCGCATCCCGGGGTGGCCAGTGAGATCTGCCACATTTTACTCTGGATTGAAGCTGCGATGTTACGCTAATGAGACTTGTTCGGCTTGCGCGTGACCTGGCCGCGCGGGCCTGGTCTCCACAGCGATGACGCTGATCAGGCGGAACGACATTAACACCGTGCTTAGGCCCCAAGCGGCACGATGTTCCTTGGCACAACGATGAACGAGTGACCTCGCATGTGTTCCGGCCGGACGGGTAACGGGGGAGAAGTTCCGTAGGGGGAAGAGATGATCTCGACCGACGAGCAGCGGCAGGCATGGTTCGAGCGTGAGGTCGTGCCGGTCACGAGCCAGCTCTACGCGTCCGCCATGCGTCTGACGCGCAACCCCGCCGACGCCGAGGACCTGGTCCAGGAGACCGTCGCGAAGGCGTACACGTCATATCACCAGTTCCGTGAGGGCACGAACCTCAAGGCCTGGCTGCACCGCATCCTCACCAACAACTTCATCAACGACTACCGGAAGAAGCAGCGCTCGCCCAAGCTGTCGGCCGCCGAGGAGATCGAGGACTGGCAGCTCGCCGCGGCCGAGTCGCACATGTCGACCGGGCTGCGCTCGGCCGAGAGCGAGGCGCTCGACCAGATTCCGGACAACGTCGTGATGAACGCCCTGCGGGCCCTTCCGGAGGACTTCCGGGTGGCCGTCTATCTGGCCGACGTCGAGGGCTTCGCATACAAGGAGATCGCCGACCGGATGGGCACCCCGATCGGCACCGTCATGTCCAGGCTGCACCGGGGCCGCCGCCAGCTCCGGGGGATGCTGGAGGACTACGCCCGCGAGGAGGGCGTCGTACGCGTCCCCGAGCAGGCGTGCGCGGCCTGACCCCTGCCTGAGGCACCTGACGGGCCCCTGACCGGGCGCGGGAACATGGTCCCTCGCCCGCGTCATCGGCCCCCAGGGTTCAGACGGCGGTTAAGGCGGGGGGCCAAGGCGGCGGGGGTTCAGGCGGCGGCGATCAGCGCGATCGCGCCGAGCGCGAACCCGACCCCGGTGATCTGTACGGCACTCAGCCGCTCGCCGAGGACGTACCGCGCGAGCAGCAGCGTGCTCGCCGGATAGAGCGACACCAGAACGGCCACCAGGGTGAGCATCCCCCGCTGCGCCGCGAAGAGATAGAGCACGTTGGCGGCCATGTCGAGCACCCCGGCCGCGATCGTCACCGTGAGACTGCCGGGCACCGGGCGCAGGCTCCTGCGCGTCACGAGGGCCAGCAGCGCGACCAGCGCGATCGACGCGATCCTCGCGCCGAGCAGCGGCCACGTGCCGGAGTCGGCCGGGGCCAGCTTGAGCAGCACGAAGAATCCGCCGAAACCCGCCCCCGACACCAGGGCGGCGAGGATCGGCCCGGCCTTCGGGCCGCGGGCCCCGCCGTTGTCCGGCTCGCGGCTGACCAGCAGGACGGCGAACAGTCCGAGCACGACGCCCACGAGCGCCAGAGGGGAGGGCCGGTCGCCGGTGAGAAGCCCGAACACCACGGGGACCGCCATCGCGGTCGTGGCCGTGGTCGGGGCGATCACGGACATCATGCCGGTGGCCAGGCCGCGGTAGAACAGCACGATGCCGAAGGCGCCGGCGACTCCGGAGGCCATTCCCCAGGCCAGCGCGGCCGTGCTCGGGTGGCCCGGCAGCGCCGGCAGGAGGGCGGCGACCAGCAGCAGGCCGCCGAGCTGGGAGAGCACGACGACGGCCAGCACCTTCGACCGCCTGGTGGCGAGCCCTCCGAAGAAGTCTGCCGTGCCGAAGATCACCGCGCATGCCGTCGCGAGGGCCACCGCCGTCACAGATCCCCCAAGAGATTGCCTTGATAGTGCAATGGATTGTAGTAGCAGATCACTAGGCTGTACTCATGGCTGATCCTGCGACCATCACCGCGGCCATCGCCGCGAACGTACGCGGCCAGCGGGCCCATCGGGGGCTGACCCTCGACGAGCTCGCGGCCAGGTCGAACGTGAGCCGCGGCATGCTCATCCAGATCGAGCAGGGCCGCACCAACCCGAGCGTCAACACGCTCACCCGGATCGCCGACGCGCTGGGCGTGACCCTCGCGCGGCTGGTGGAGGTCGCCGACACCCCGGTCGTCCGGGTCGTGCACGAGTCGGAGGTGGTGACCTTCCGGCATCCCGGGGGAGGATCGGCGCGCCTGCTCGTGGGGACGGACGCGCCCGCGATCCTGGAGCTGTGGGACTGGCGGCTGGAGCCGGGCGAGCATCACGACGGCGACGCGCACCCCGCCGGCACCCGCGAGATGCTCACCGTGCTTGAGGGACGGCTCACGCTGACCGTGTACGGCAGGAGCCACGTCATGGGCCCCGGCGACGCCGTCGTGTTCAGCGCCGACCGGCCGCACCGCTACGCCAACGAGCACGGCGAACCGCTGCGGTTCGTGATGGTGGTCACCGAGCCACCCGTACCTCCGGACGGCGCAGCACCTCCGGACGGGGCCGGGGTCGCCGAGGACGCCCGTGAGCCCTCCTGATCTCGGAGAACCCGTACATGACTGACGAGTAAGGGCTGCGTGGTGACGCTTAGTAGCCGATGATTACAGAATGAATCCGCAAGCGCCGCTCCAAGGTTGGGTACATCCCTTTTTGTGCGTGTCTGCTGTGCAGGGGGCGGTGGCCGGTGAGTGAGTCGCGAGTCGCGGTGGAAAAACTTCGCGCGGAACTCGCCGCGCTCGGGGTGGCCGACGCCTACGAGATCGGCGACGAGGCTACTCTCTCCGTCTGGATAGGCCTGGTCGTGACCTTCCGTGAGGGCTTTTACCGTTGGCGCGAGGGTGCCGTGAAGTGCCGGCACCTGGGTACGGACCCAGCAGGATGCGCCATCCGGGTGGCTCGCAGATATGCCGAGCTCAAGGCGGATGTGCCGCCCTGGTGGGAGGAGCTGGAAAAGGTTCTGCGGGGGGGAGCGGCCGGAGGCTATCCGTAGCGTTCGTGGCCCCCCGCCTGCTCCGGGGGGTCGTATGCGGATCGGATCCGTGCTGCTGTCGTTGCTGTTGCTCGGCGGGTGTGGGCAGGTCAGGACCGTGCCGGTCTCGGGGGAACGGCACGGGGCCGCGGCACCGCATCCGCGCTTCGGCACACAGCGGCATCTCGACCCCGATCTGCTGCGCTTCCGGCTCGCGGGGACACAACGGGGAGCACCGGGGCCGCGCCTGCCCGCGGTGCCGCCGCCCCGGCACGTCGACTGCAAGCGGCACAAGTGCGTGGCGCTGACGTTCGACGACGGGCCGGGCGAACAGACCGGGCACGTCCTCGACCTGCTCGCGGCCCACCACGCCCGGGCCACGTTCTTCCTGCTCGGGCAGATGATCACCGATAAGACGCGGGACCTCGTGCGGCGGATGGCCGCCGAGGGCCACGAGATCGGCAACCACTCCTGGGACCACGCCTCACTGCCCGGATTGTCGTCCGACGCCCTGCGCCGGGAGCTCGACCGTACGCAGGAGGCCGTGCGGAAGGCGACCGGCGTGACGATGCGGCTCATGCGCCCGCCGTACGGCGCGACGAGCCAGGCGGTGGACCACGAGACCAAGCAGAGCGGGCTCGCGCAGATCCTGTGGGCAGTCGACACCCTCGACTGGCTCAACCGCAACCCCAAGGTGATCGCGCAGCGCAGCGTCGCGGCCAAACCGGGCGACATCGTGCTCATGCACGACATCCACCCGACAACCGTGGAGGCAGTGCCCCGGCTGCTCGACGAGCTCGACCGCAAGGGCTTCACGTACGTGACCGTCTCGGAGCTGCTCGGCGGCACCACGCCCGGAAAGAAGTACACGAACCGATGAAGGGCTACGACTTCGAGGGACCGGCCCTGGAGCTGGGCGCGCTCGTTCGCGGGGACGGGACCGCCGACGCCTCCGAGCGCATCCGCATCCCGGTGTGCATGATGAACCGGCACGGCCTGGTGGCCGGGGCGACCGGCACGGGGAAGACCAAGACGCTGCAGCTCATGGCCGAGCAGCTCGCCGGTCACGGCGTGCCGGTGTTCCTCGCGGACATCAAGGGCGACCTGTCCGGTCTGGCCTCGCCCGGCAAGCCGGGCGACCGCATCGCCCGCCGGGCCGCCGAGGTGGGCCAGGACTGGACACCCCAGGGCTGCGTGACGGAGTTCTTCTCCCTCGGCGGCGTGGGGGAAGGCATCCCGCTGCGCGCCACCATGAGCGCGTTCGGGCCGACGCTGCTGTCGCGGGTGCTCGAACTCAACGAGACCCAGGAGTCGTCGCTCGGGCTGATCTTCTACTTCGCCGACAAGCACGGGCTGCCGCTGCTGGACCTCAAGGACCTGATCGCGGTCATCCGCTATCTGACCGAGACGCCGGAGGCGTTGAGCGGCATCGGCGGGCTGTCGGCGTCCACCGCGGGCGTCATCCTCCGCGCCCTGGTGAACTTCCAGGCCCAGGGGGCGGAGGCGTTCTTCGGCGAACCCGAGTTCGACGTACGCGACCTGCTGCGGACCACGCCGGACGGCCGCGGCGTGATCTCCATCCTGGAGCTGCCGGCGGTGCAGGAGCGGCCGCAGCTGTTCTCCACGTTCCTGATGTGGCTGCTCGCGGACCTGTTCGAGACGCTGCCCGAGGTGGGCGACCCCGACAAGCCGTCGCTCGTGTTCTTCTTCGACGAGGCGCACCTGCTGTTCGAGGGCGCGTCCAAGGCGTTCCTCCGATCGATCACCCAGACCGTGCGGCTGATCCGGTCGAAGGGAGTCGGGGTCTTCTTCGTCACCCAGACGCCCAAGGACGTGCCGGCCGACGTCCTCGCCCAGCTCGGCTCGCGCGTGCAGCACGCCCTGCGCGCCTTCACCCCGCAGGACGCCAAGGCGCTGAAGGCGACCGTCTCGACGTTCCCCGAGTCCTCCTACGACCTCGAACGGCTGCTCACCGAGCTCGGCATCGGGGAGGCGGTCGTCACGGTCCTGTCCGAGACGGGTGCCCCGACGCCGGTCGCCTGGACCCGGCTGCGGGCGCCGCAGTCGCTCATGGCGCCGTCCGACCCGGCGGTCGTCCAACGGGTGATCGCCGCGTCCCCGCTCCTGGCCAAGTACGGCACCGCCGTGGACCGGCAGTCGGCGTACGAGATCCTCACCGCGCGACTGGCCTCCCAGCGGGAGCCCGAGCGGGAGGCGCCGGCCGAGAGACCGGCGGACCGGTCGGCGGACCGGCCGGTTGACAGGCCCTCCGAGGCGCGCCGGCAGTCGGTGCTCGAAGGGATGCTCGCCTCGAAGGAGTTCCGGTCGCTGGCCCGCACCGCCGCGACCGCCCTCGGCCGGGAGATCACCAGGACGATCTTCGGCACCGCGAGACGGCGGCGCTGAACGCGTCCGCGCTGTACGGGTCCTGATCCCCGACTCGGTCGTGGTCGTGGCCCCGGTCATGGCCGTGGTCCCGGTGCCTGTGCCGGTCTCGGTCCCGGTGCTTGTGCTGGTCGCGGTCCCTGTCCCGGTCCCTGTCCCGGTCCCTGTCCCGGTCCCTGTCCCGGTCATGGCCGTGGTCCCGGTGCTTGTGCTGGTCGCTCTCTCGGTGCTTGCCCCGGTGCCGGTCTCGATCGTGATCCCGGCCCCGGCCCCGGTGCCTGTGCCGGTCCCGGTCCCGGTCCCGGGACTGTCGGTGGGGCGTGCGAAGGTGGGTGGCATGGGTTTCAGCGGGTTCCCTGACGAGGCGCTCATCTTCTACGAGGGCCTCGTCGCCGACAATTCGAAGGCGTACTGGACGGCCCACAAGGGGTTCTACGAGACGGGTGTGCGCGGGCCGATGCTCGCGCTCATGGACGAGCTGGAGCCGGAGTTCGGACCGGCCCACCTGTTCCGGCCGTACCGCGACGTCCGGTTCTCCAAGGACAAGTCGCCATACAAGACGCATCAGGGGGCCTACTGCGGCGTGGGCGTGGAGGGCGTGGGCTACTACGTCCAGGTGGACGCCGACGGTCTCTACGTGGCGGCGGGCTGGTGGGGGTCGGGCGACCAGGTCGCACGTTTCCGCGAGGCCGTGGACGACGACACCGCCGGGCCCCTGCTGGAGGAGATCCTCGGGGCCCTGCCCGGCGATATCGAGGTCGGCGGCGACCGGCTCAAGACCCGTCCCCGCGGCGCGCCGGAGGACCATCCCCGGCTCGACCTTCTCCGGCACAAGACGCTGCACGCCGGGCGGCGGTTCGAGCCGGAGCCATGGCTGCACACCCCCGAGACCCTCGACCGGGTCCGTTCGACCTGGCGAGCGCTGGTCCCGCTGGTCGACTGGCTGCGCCGCCACATCTCCTGAGGCTGCCCGCGAGTGAGGCTGCCCGCGAGGCGGCGGACCCGGATCAGGCGTGGACCTTGACGACGCCGCAGCCGATCCGGGCACCGGCGTCGCCGGTCTTGCGCGTGGTCGCGTCCGGGCCCACGGCGCCGCCGGCATCGGGGCGGTGGAAGTACCGGTCCGGGATGTGCGCGAAGTTGTCCGGCGCGGCGTGCACCACGAACGCGCTGCCGTTGGCGTCGCCCAGCTGCTCCAGGGTGAACCGGTCGGTCACGAACGACGCGGAGGCGGTGCCGTCCGCGGCCGCCAGCAGCGGGGGCATGTCGCCGGCTCCGCCGCCGTGCTGCCCCGGGCCGAGGTGGCTTCCGGCGCTGGAGAAGGCGCTGCCCGTCGCCCGGTCGACGGAGTGCGCGTCGCACACCCCGGTGGAGTGGACGTGGAAGCCGTGGAACCCGGGAGTGAGCCCCCGCACGCTGACGCTGACCCGCGACTTCTTCGCGTCGTATCGCTCGACCCGGACGGTGCCGAGGGTCCGCCCGGTGACGTTCTTGATGACGGCGGTCGCGGACCCGCCCGCCGACTCGACCACCGGCTCGTTCGCCGACGCGCCCGCCGAGTCACCGGGGCCGGCCTGCGGGGCCGAGGCCGCCGTCATCCCGGCGGCCAGCACCGGTACGGCAGGGGCGGCAGCGGCGGTGAGTCCCAGGGCGAGCCCGGCGGCCAGGGCTATACGGGTTGTGCGGGGCATGGTCGCTCCTCCTCAGACACTCGTTGCCTGCGACAGCAGAGCACGCCCCGGCTGATCGGGGAGCGGCACACGACGTCATCCGTACCGGCCGTTTACCCGCTCTTGCCGTCAGAGCCCCGTGCCCCGTCGCCCGCCTCGAGGGCGCGCCGTCGCCGAAAGGGCGACGGGCCTGTGAGCCGTGCGGGCACAAGCGCTGCGGCACGTCCGGAATAGGCAAGCGGCGATGTCCGAGACAGGAAAGACGACCGACGCCGCGAAGGGTTCACTCTCCAACAACACACGTAAGGAGAGGGAAACATGCCCGAAACCCCCACGTCGGAGTTCTGGAAGAACCTCAAGCCGATCGAGAACTCGCAGAAGCCGGACGCGCTGCCGGAGGTCTACCTTTCCAAGGTCGCCACCGATGACGACCGTTACTACGTGCCGTTCAGCGAGACCGTCGGGTCGCGTCCTCTCTGGATCAACGTCAAGGACAACAGCTGGGCCGACATCCTCCGGGCGAAGGAGGCGGGGCTGGTCAACCGGCACTACCACCCGCACGAGGTGTTCGCCTACACCATCTCCGGAAAGTGGGGCTATCTGGAGCGCCCCTGGACCGCCACGGCGGGCGATTTCGTCTACGAGGCTCCGGGCGAGGGCCACACGCTGGTGGCCTACGACAGCGGCGAGCCGATGAAGACGTTCTTCATCGTCAAGGGGCCCCTCGTGTGGCTCGACGAGAACGGCGAAGCCCAGGGCATCTTCGACGTCCACGACTACATCGCGATGTGCCGTGAGCACTACGAGAAGGTGGGCATCGGCGCCGACTACGTCAACTCGCTGTTCCGCTGATCACCGGCCTGCCCCCCAACGAGGAACGCGATGACCCACATCACGACGTCCACCCCCCACGGAGTGGAACGCGAAGCGAGGCGGTACGAGAACCGCCTTCTCCTCCTTCTCTTCCTGGCCTTCGGGTTCGTCTTCTTCGACCGGCAGGCCCTGTCCTTCCTCGCCCCGTACATGGACGCGGACTTCGGGCTGTCCAACGGCGAGCTGGGCACGTTGTCCGGCGTGCTGGCACTCACCTGGGCGCTGGCCGGGATGGTGGCCGGCCGGTTGTCCGACAGGCTCGGCCGGCGCAAGCCGATCCTCATCGCCGCTGTGGTGCTCTTCTCGCTCTTCTCGTCGGCGTCGGGTCTGATGGCGGGCTTCGCCGGGTTGCTCGCCGCGCGTGCCCTCATGGGGACGGCCGAGGGGGCGGTGCTCCCGATGGCGCAGTCCCTGATGGTGGAGGCGTCCCGGGAAAGCCGGCGCGGGTTGAACATGGGCCTGCTGCAGGGCTCGTCCGCCGGTCTGCTCGGTGGGATCGTGGCCCCGGGCGTCGTGGTGTGGATCGCCGAGTCCTACGGCTGGCGCATCGCGTTCTACGTCACCATCATCCCCGGGTTGGTGATCGCCGCGCTGATCGCCAGGTTCGTCCGGGAGCGGCCGCCGCTCATCAGGACCGCGTCGGAGACCGCACGGGACGGCGCCGCCGGACAGTCCAAGCTTGCGCTGAAGGACGTGCTGAGGCTGCGCAACGTGGTGATCTGCATGCTGATCGCCTGCTGCTACCTGACGTGGTTCGTCACCCTCATCACGTTCACCCCCACGTACCTGACGGAGGTCAAGGGGTTCACGCCGGGCACCATGAGCGGCGTCATGACCTGCCTGGGCGTGGCCTGGGTGCTCTGGGGCTTCGCCACCCCCGGCATCTCCGACCGGATCGGCCGCAAGCCGGCACTCATCGGCTTCACCGCCCTCGCGGTGCTCTGCCCCATCGCGATCGTCTACGTCTCCAGCCCGGCGCTGCTCGGCCTGATCATGATCTTCACCTACACCGGGCTGGGGTGCTTCACACTGTTCATGGCCACGATCCCGGCAGAGACCGTGCCGCCCGGCACGCTGGCCACGGCCCTCGGCCTGATCATGGGCGTGGGCGAGCTGGCCGGTGGGTTCCTCGGCCCGATGATCTCCGGGTGGGCCTCCGACCTGTGGGGCCTGCAGACCGCGATGTTCATCGCGGCAGGCGGCGCGCTGATCGTCGTCCTGCTCTCGTTCGCCCTGCGGGAGACGGCTCCGGCCGTGCTGCGCCGCAGGCGGCGGAGGTGACCCGGTGAACGGCCCGGTGAACGGCCCGCTGGACGGCCTCGTGCGGGCTGCCGTCTGGTATGGGGCGCGGGACGTCCGGGTCGTCGACGTCGCCGTCCGCGCCCCCGGCACCGGGGAGGTCACCCTCGCGGTCGCCTACTGCGGCATCTGCGGTAGTGACCTGCACGAGTACGCCGACGGGCCGCACGCCATCCCGGTGACCCACCCCCATCCCGAGTCGGGGGTGACCGCGCCGCTCGTCCTCGGCCACGAGTTCTGCGGCACGATCACCGAGGTCGGCCCGGAAGTGCGGGGCCTGGCGCCCGGCGACCGGGTCGCGGTGGAGCCGCACTACCGCTGCGGCACCTGCCCTCGCTGCCGGAACGGCGAGTACAACATCTGCCGCCACTTCGGCTTCGCCGGGCTCATGGGCCACGGCGGAATGGCGGAGCGGGCGACCGTACCCGCCTACATGCTGCACCGCCTGCCCGACACGGTCCCTCTGGAGCAGGCGGCCGTGTTCGAACCGGCGGCCGTCGCCCTGCACGCGCTGCGCCGGTCGGGACTGCGGGCGGGCGAGACGGTCGCGGTGGTCGGCCTCGGCCCGATCGGCCTGCTCATCGTGATGCTGGCGGTGCGGGAGGGCGCCGGCCGGGTGATCGTCGCCGATCTCTCCCCCGCGCGGCTCGACCTGGCCCGCCGGCTCGGCGCGACCGACCTGGTGCGAGTGGCCGACCGCGATGCCCTGCCCGGCCTGATGCGGCGGGCGGCCGGAGGCGAGGGCGCGGACGTGGCGTTCGAGGTGGTCGGCTCCGAAGGCACCCTGCGCACCTGCCTGGAGGCGACCAGGAGCGGTGGCAGGGTCGTGCTGGCCGGGCTCGCCGGGACGGTGAGCATCGACGCGTTCGCGCTGGTCAACAGGGAGCAGTCGATCATCGCCACGGTCGGTTATCGGGACGTCTATCCCGACCTGATCCGGTTGGTCGAGGAGGGCGTGGACCTCACGGCGATCGTCACCTCCACCATCCCCCTCCGAGACGTCGTCAGTGACGGGTTCGAGGCCCTGCTGGGCGGCGGCGATCAGATCAAGGTTCTGGTGCGGCCAGGCGAAGGGAGCGCACGCACATGACCGATCAGTCCACGTCCAGCGGATTCCGCGGTGACCTGTTCGCCGGCCGTACGGCGTTCGTCACCGGCGGGACGTCGGGGATCGGGGCGGCGACGGCCACCCTGCTCGCCGAGCTCGGCGCCGACGTCGTGGCCCTCGGCCTGGCGCCCGAGGTCGCCGGCGAGCGGCCGGCCCATCCGCGCGTCCGCGTGATCGAGCACGACGTCCTCGACCGGGATGGTCTGGCCCGGCTCGTCCGTGCGGAGCCGGAGATCGGAATGCTGGTGAACTGCGCGGGCGTCAGCCACGACCGCGGGGAGTATGACCTGGACCGGTGGCGGCGCGTGATCGACGTCAACCTGACCGCCACCATGGTCGCCTGCGAGGCCGCCCGGCCGCACCTGGCGAAGACGGGCGGTTGTGTCGTGAACGTCTCCTCCATGTTCGCCTTCTTCGGCAGCAGGGACAGGCCGGCGTACAGCGCGAGCAAGGGAGGCGTCTCCCAGCTCACCCGGTCGCTCGCGGCGGAGTACGCGGCCGAGGGCGTCCGCGTGAACGCGGTCGCGCCGGGGTTCGTGGAGACCCCGCTCGCCCGGGGCCTGCTCGACGACCCGCGGGCCGCGGCGGAGGTCCTGGCCCGCATCCCTCTGGGACGGTACGGCAGGCCGGGCGACGTCGCCCAGGTGATCGCGTTCCTGTGCTCGCCCGCCGCGTCGTACATCACAGGGGCGGTGCTTCCGGTGGACGGGGGTTACCTTTGCGTCTGATTCCGGACATACTGCTGCGCTAAGGAAGGCGGGCCCGGCAAATGCCGACGCCAGCCGGGCCACGTGCAGCAGGGCTTGGTCTGTCAGGCAATCCAGGGCATGAAGCGGTGAGGAGATCTGTGATGCCCGCGAACGCGGTCTCCGTGATCTCCCGGGCGACGACGGAGAACGTCGCGCCCGCGGAGCGGATCGACTACTGGGAAGAGTACAACCGCAAGACGCTGGTGGGCCTTTCCTGCCGGTCCTACTCCGACCGGGGCCTGCTGGCCAGGCAGATCAATATGCGGCTCGGCGACGTACGGCTCGCGGACATCGCGGGCAACGCGCACGTGATCGAGCGGACCCCGCAGATGGCGAGGTCCACGCCGAAGGACTCGGTCTTCGCCAGCCTGCTGCTCAGGGGCGAGGCGGTCTTCCTGCACGAGAACGGCTGCGTGTCCGCGTCGGCCGGCGACCTACTGGTCTACGACACGCGCAAGCCGTACCTCTTCGGCTTCTCCTCGTCGATGCGGCAGATCCTGGTGGACATCCCGCACGACCTGTTCGCCGAGGCATGCCGGCCCGACGGCGTTCCGGTGCCGATGCTCTTCGGCCGGGGCGGCGCGCACGAGGGCGCGCTCGTGTCGAGCCTGCGCTCGCTGCTCGGCGAGCTCGTCGGGATGCGCGGCGGCGACGGCCCGGAGGAGACGCAGCGCGCCGTGCTCGGGCTGATCCGCCTGCTCACGCTGGAGCGTTCCGGTGGATCGACTCCCTCCGCGGCCCAGCTCGTCATCGCCAAGGAGCACATCGAGCGACACCTGCACGACCCGCGGCTGAACGCCGCGGAGGTCGCTCGCGTCCTCGGGATCTCGGTGCGGCAGCTCGCCCGGATCTTCGATGCGGCCGGCACGACCCCGGCCCGTTACATCCTGGAACGTCGGCTGCAGCGGGCCAGTGTCGAGCTCGGAGAGCCCCGGGCGGGGGAGACGCGGATCGCCGACGTCGCCTACCGGTGGGGGTTCTCCAGCCAGGCCCACTTCGCCCGGGTCTTCCGCAACCGTTTCGGGCGCACTCCGAGCGAGGTGCGGGAGGCCGCCCGGGAGCGTCTCGCCGGCTGACCGAGTCGGTGCACGAGGCCATCCTCACCGGCCGTTCACGCCTCTTGCCGGTGCCGCCCCGCCGGTCAGGCGGTGACGGGCGCGTCCCAGTCGATGTGGTGCCGGTGGACGGGGGCGAACATCTGCTCGGGGGTCGGCATGGCGGGCCTGTCGCCGACCTGCCCGGCCTTGGCCTTGTTCTTGGCCGCGGCGTCGCCGCCGATCATCTCCACCCGGGGGCGCCGGAGGCGCTCGAACGCCGCGAACGCCTCGGCCGGCGGCAGGTCGCGCAGACAGCGGGCCAGTTCGACGGCGCTCTCCGCAGCCAGCGAGGCGCCCTGGCCTGAGCTGGACGACGGGGCGTGGGCCGCGTCGCCGACGAGGACCATGCGGCCGCGGTGCCAGCGCGGCAGCGACGGCATGCGCTCCATCGGGCCGGTGATCATGAGGTCCGCCGGGTCGGTGCCCGCCAGCAGCTTCTCGCCCGGGACGTGACCGGCGTAGAGGTCGCGCAGGCGGGCCAGCCAGTCCGCGGCGGGCGTGCGGACGACCTCGGCGTAGGTGAGGGGCTCGGTGCGGGGCAGGCTCGCGAACCAGCAGATGCGGCCGTCGGGCAGCCGCCAGTAGCCGATGAAGGTGCGGCCGAAGGCGAAGTGCATGACGCCCTCATCGGCCCGGACACCGCCGTCGCCGGCGTAGCCGCCGAAGCTGAGGACCCCGCCATACTCGGGGCCGGGAGCGCCGGGGTCGATCAGCGTGCGGACCGTGGACCGGATGCCGTCGGCGCCGATCAGCACGTCGGCGGTGGCGGTGGTGCCGTCCGCGAACATGGCGGTCACCCCCTCAGGGGTCTCCTCGGCGGAGACGAGCGGCTTGCCGTACTCGATCCGCACGCCCGCCGTCACCGCGTGATCGGCCAGGGCACGGAAGAGGGCGGCGCGCGGCATCGCCAGCGTGGGCGGCAGGCCGGGGAACCCGCCGAACTCGGCGAGCCGGTTCCCGGCGCCGTCGGCCATCACGACGCCGGGGACCGGCTGTCCCACGGCCCGTACGGCCTCGTCCGCTCCCACGATCCGCAGCGCGTCGATCCCGTTCGGGGCCAGGCTGAGCATCGCCCCGACGCCGTCCGCTGCGCTGTCGTGGGCTTCGTACACCGTCGCCCGGATGCCCGCCTTGGCCAGAGCGAGCGCCGTCACCGGCCCGGCGATGCCGCCGCCGATCACCAACGCGCTGGTCACCTTGCTCATGCTCACCACTCCTCGTCCTTAGCGAGCCGTTGATCGCTCGCAAGGAGATAGTTGCATTAAAACTAGTTACTCGTCAACTAGTTCGTTTGAAGCTAGTATGTGGGTCATGAGCGCTTCCCTTCGCAGTTCCCCGCTCGCCCTGACCGTGCTGGCGCTGCTGCACCACGAGCCGATGCACCCGTACGCCGTGCAGCGGCTGATCAAGCAGTGGGGCAAGGACCAGGTCGTCAACGTGAGCCAGCGGGCCGGGCTCTACCGCACGATCGAGCGGTTGCACGCCGAGGGGCTGATCGCGGTCCGCGAGACCACCCGTGACCCGGCCTATCCGGAGCGGACCGTCTATGAACTCACCGATGCGGGACGGCGCGTCGCCCGCGAGTGGCTGGACCAGATGCTGGCCGTGCCGAAGCAGGAGTTCCCGCAGTTCCCCGCGGCACTGTCACACCTGATGATGATCCCGCCCGCGGACGCGCTGCGGCTGCTGGAACGCCGTGCCGAGCGGCTGGCGGAGACGAGGGCGGGCCTGGAGGCCGCCCTGGCGGCGCAGACGGACGACCTGCCCAGGGTGACCGCCATCGAGAGCGAGTATCTGCTCGCGGTCACCGAGGCGGAGGAGCGCTGGCTGCGGTCGATCGTGGACGACCTGCGCGCGGGCCGGCTGACCTGGCCCACCGGAGACTCCTGACCGCTCGTCCCGGCAGGTCCCGTGAGCCGGCCGCGAGCGGGGCCCGGACGCGCCGGGCCAGGCCGGTGCGGGGCGGCGTGAGATAGGCCAGGCCGGGCGTGGGGCGGCGCGGGTGCGGGTGGGGGCGGGCGGGAAAGCCGAAGCCCCCGCCGATCGGGCCGGCGGGGGCTTCGGATGGTGGAGCTCAGTTGCCGCGCTTGGCGCGGGCGGCGGCGCGGCCACGGCTGGCCGCGTCGAGGACGACCTTGCGGATGCGCACGGTCTCCGAGGTGATCTCGACGCACTCGTCGTCGCGGATGAACTCCAGGGCCTGCTCCAGGGACAGGACGCGCGGCGGGATCACCTTCTCGGTCTCCTCACTGGTGGAGGAGCGCATGTTGGTGAGCTTCTTCTCCTTGGTGATGTTCACGTCCATGTCGTCGGAGCGGGAGTTCTCCCCGATGATCATGCCCTCGTACACCTCGGTGCCGGGGGAGACGAACAGCGTGCCGCGCTCCTGCAGGTTGATCATGGCGAAGGCGGTGACCTGGCCCGCGCGGTCGGCCACCAGCGAGCCGTTGTTGCGGGTGCGCAGCTCGCCGAACCACGGCTCGTACGTCTCGAACACGTGGTGCACGAGACCGGTGCCGCGGGTCTCGGTGAGGAACTCGGTGCGGAAGCCGATCAGGCCGCGCGCCGGCACCAGGAACTCCATGCGGATCCAGCCGGTGCCGTGGTTGGTCATGTGCTCCATGCGGCCCTTGCGTACGGCCAGGAGCTGGGTGACGGCGCCCAGGTATTCCTCCGGGCAGTCGACCGTGAGGCGCTCGACCGGCTCGTGCACCTTGCCGTCGATGACCTTGGTCACGACCTGCGGCTTGCCGACCGTCAGTTCGTAGCCCTCGCGGCGCATCTGCTCCACGAGGATCGCCAGGGCCAGCTCGCCGCGGCCCTGCACCTCCCAGGAGTCCGGGCTCTCGGTGGGCAGGACGCGTAGCGAGACGTTGCCGACCAGCTCCTTGTCGAGGCGGTCCTTCACGAGGCGGGCGGTGACCTTTGCGCCCTTGACCTTGCCGACCAGCGGGCTGGTGTTGGTGCCGATCGTCATGGAGATCGCCGGCTCGTCGACCGTGATCAGCGGCAGCGGGCGGGGGTCGTCGGGGTCGGCCAGCGTCTCGCCGATCATGATGTCCGGGATGCCGGCGATCGCGATGATGTCGCCGGGCCCGGCCTCCTCGGCGGGCTTGCGCTCCAGCGCCTCGGTCATCAGCAGCTCGGAGATCTTGACGCGCTGCACGCTGCCGTCGGTGCGGCACCACGCGACCTGCTGGCCCTTGCGGATCGTGCCCTGGTGGACGCGGCACAGCGCGATCCGGCCCAGGTAACTGGAGGCGTCGAGGTTGGTGACGTGGGCCTGGAGCGGCGCGGACGGGTCGTAGACCGGCGCCGGGATCGTGTTCTTGATCGTCTCGAACAGCGGCTCCAGGTCGGGGGAGTCGGGCATCCCGCCGTCGGCGGGGCGCTCCAGCGAGGCGCGCCCGGCCTTGGCCGAGGCGTACACGATCGGGAAGTCGATCTGCTCCTCGGTCGCGTCGAGGTCGATGAACAGCTCGTAGACCTCGTCGACGACCTCGGCGATGCGGGCGTCCGGCCGGTCGACCTTGTTGATGCACAGGATCACCGGCATCTTCGCGGCGAGCGCCTTGCGCAGCACGAAGCGGGTCTGCGGCAGCGGGCCCTCGGAGGCGTCCACCAGCAGGACCACGCCGTCCACCATCGACAGGCCGCGCTCGACCTCGCCGCCGAAGTCGGCGTGGCCGGGCGTGTCGATGATGTTCAGGGTCATGCCGCCGTGCCTGACCGCGGTGTTCTTCGCGAGAATGGTGATCCCCTTCTCGCGCTCCAGGTCGTTGGAGTCCATGACCCGCTCGTCGACGTCCTGGTTGGCCCGGAACGCTCCGGACTGCCACAGCATCGCGTCGACCAGCGTGGTCTTGCCGTGGTCGACGTGCGCGATGATCGCGATGTTCCGCAGGTCGTCGCGGGTGTTCATAGGCATAGTGAAGTTCTCGCTCTGGTTCGTCGGGGTGTCGTCCGCGTCCCGGGACCGAAGCGAGACGCACATCCGCCGCATACACGGCCTACCCATTTTAGTTGATCCCCGTCGCCGCCACACGCCGCCGCCGTACGGGACCCTGGATGGCAACACCGCCGCCGCGAGCCGCATTCCATCGGCAACGCCCTGGGAACTTTCTAGATGGTGCTGTTCCTCAGCGTGGCTGGACGAGATCCCCGTCGCACAGGGGGTGAAGTGGTGGGAAATAAGGTCGGGGGCATGGCTCTCGCTGCTGCTTTCGGAGCGATGCTGCGCACGGCGGACGGTGTCCGCATCGACGCGGCGCACACGCCCAACAGTTCACTCGATCTCGGCATCGTCGTCGCGCACGGCTTCACCGGCACCTGGAGGGGGCCGGACACCCGGCGCATCGTGCACGTGCTGTCGCGGTTCGGCGGCGTGGTGTCGTTCGACTTCCGGGGGCACGGCCGCTCCGGCGGCCAGTCGACCGTGGGTGACCTGGAGGTCCTCGACGTGGACGCGGCGGTCAAGCACACCCGCGCGATCGGCTACAAGCGCGTCGCGACCGTCGGCTTCTCCATGGGCGCCGCCGTGGTCGTACGGCATGCCGCGCTGCACGGCGGCGTGGACGGGGTGGTGTCGGTGAGCGGCCCGGCCCGCTGGTACTACCGCGGCACCAAGCCCATGCGGCAGGTCCACTGGGCGATCGAACGCTGGCACGGCCGGCTGGCGGCCCGCTTGGTCAAGCGCACCAGGATCGCCGGCGGCGGGTGGGACCCCGTGCCGCTTCCGCCGTACGAGGCGGCGGCCCTCATCGCGCCCACGCCGCTGCTGATCGTGCACGGCGACAGCGACCCGTTCTTCCCCACCGAGCACGCCTACCAGCTGTACGAGCACGCGGCCGAGCCGAAGGAGCTGTGGATCGAGCCCGGCTACGGCCACGCGGAGGCCGCGGCCACCCCTGACCTCGTACGGAAAATTGGTCAGTGGATTTCTAGAACCAAATCCCCATAAGGGGCGTCTATAGGGGGTGTGCGGATCCTGGGTCGTCTCCGCCCGCACCGCCGATTGGGGGATCGGCGCACACCCTCACACGGTGTGGCCCAGCGTCGCGGGGGCGCGCTGGGCGGTTTCACCGGCCCGGTGCGGCACGCACGCCGCGCCGGGCCGGAGGGACGCGTCAGCCCAGGCGGGCGATGGACTTGGTCTCCAGGTAGGCGGCCAGGCCCTCGGGGCCGAGCTCCCGGCCGAGGCCGCTGGCCTTGAAGCCGCCGAACGGCGTGTTCGGGTCGAGCGTGTGCATCATGTTGACGCCGTAGGTGCCGGTGCGCACCCGGCGGGCGACGTCCATGCCGTGCTCGGTGTCGGCGGTCCAGACCGAGCCCGACAGGCCGTAGTCGCTGTCGTTGGCGATCCGCACGGCGTCCGCCTCGTCCTCGTACGGGATCACCGTGAGCACCGGGCCGAAGATCTCCTCGCGGGCGATGCGCATGTCGTTGGTGGCCCCGGCGAAGACGGTCGGGGCGACGTACCAGCCCCGGTCGTACGGCCGGTCGAGGCCGCCGACGACGGGCTTGGCGCCCTCCTCGATGCCCGCCCTGATGTAGCCCTCGACCCGTTCCTGCTGCCGCCTGGCCACCAGCGGCCCGATCCCGGTGGCAGGGTCGGCGGGGTCGCCCACCGGCTGGCCCGTGACCATCTCGGCGACGGCCTGGACCACCTCGTCGTACCGGTTGCGGGAGGCGAGGATGCGGGTCTGCGCGACGCACGCCTGGCCGTTGTTCATGAGTGAGGCCATCGACAGGAAGCCCATGGCCGAGGGCAGGTCGCAGTCGTCCAGGATGATCGCCGCCGACTTGCCGCCGAGTTCGAGCGTGCAGCGCTTGAGCTGCTCGCCGCAGATCGACGCGATCCTGCGACCCGCGGCGGTCGAGCCGGTGAAGGCGACCTTGTCGACGCCGGGGTGGGAGACCAGGTGCTCGCCCGCCTCGCGACCGGCCGCGACGATGTTGACGACCCCGGCGGGGATGCCGGACTCCTGGATCATCTCGGCGAGCAGGTAGGAGTCGAGCGGCGTCTCGGGGGCCGGTTTGACCACCACGGTGCAGCCCGCGACGAGGGCCGGGGCCAGCTTGGTCATGAGCACGAACTGGGGGACGTTCCAGGGAACGACGGCCGCCACCACGCCGACCGGCTCGCGGCGGACGACGATCGGGCCGAACAGGCCGGGCCGCTCCTCCTCTACGGGGAACGTCGCGCCGAGACCGGCGTAATACTTGAGCATGCCCAGCGGCTGCGGGGCCTGGGCGAGCTGGGAGAACGTGATGGGGGAGCCCATCTCGGTGGTGATGATCCCGGCCATCTCGGCCTGGCGGGCCTCGTAGATCTCCGCCAGCCGGCCCACGACCGCCGCACGCTCGGCCATCGTCATCCGCGGCCAGGGCCCGTTGTCGAAGGCGTCCCTGGCGGCCGCGACGGCCCGGTCCATGTCGGCGGCGGTGCCGTCCGGGACCCGGCCCACGACCTCCTCGGTGTGGGGGGAGATCACCTCGATCGTGTCGGTGCCCGCGGGGGCCACCCAGTCGCCCCCGATGAACAGCGTGTCGTGCTGCAGCATGGCCTGCCTCCTGCTCGGGCGCGTCTTCGCGCACTCAGTGAGACCGAACCATGTTCTGCTCGGCCTTGGCAAGAGCCGCCGGGGCCCGGCCCGCGCCGGGTGGCACGGGCCGGGCCGCGGGTTCTACCGATGCGGCTTGCCGAGCAGGTGCGTCAGGGCGCGGCGGACCAGGTCCGTCCGCATCGCCTGGGTCGTCGCACCCTCCGCGCCGAAGCCGAAGTAGACCGTGTCCTTCGTGGTCCTTCGTGGTCCTTCGTGGTCCTTCGTGGTGATGCCGGCACCGTCGTCGAGCATGCTGTCGCTGCGCGCCCAGTCGTTCAGCGCGGGCTCCGGCCCGCCCGCGTACGCCGTCAGGCCGACCGGCCACTGCTGCCAGCCGTTTGTCGCAAAACGAGAAACTTGGCGAGTGTCCGCTTTGGGCCCAAGAGTTTCACCTGTTCCGGTAGCAGACGTAAAGATCGTCTCCTATAGTTTCAGGCCGAATCCGAGTGGAGGTCGCGTGCGGCGCTGGGCCAGGCTTGCGGTGGTCGCCACCGCGTTGCTCATCGCACCGTCCGTCTCGGGCGCCATCTCGGGTGAGCTCACCGCCGAGGCCGAGCCGGACCAGCAGGCCAAGCTCCGCAAGCTCACCCAGGAGGCCGCCGCGCTCCAGAAGGAGTATCGCGGCGAGATCCTCAGCCTGGACGACGCGAAGAGGGCCGCGCAGAAGGCGTCCAGCAACGTCAAGAAGCTGAAGTCGGACCTGCTCGCGGCCCAGCGGCAGGTGGCCGCGTTCGCCCAGACCTCGTACATGAGCGGGGGCGCGGACGCCTCCCGGATCTTCTCCCTGTCGGCCGACCCCAGCTCGCTGGCGACGCTGGCCTATCTGGGCACCGCCAGGACCGAGCGGCTCAACGGCGTCAAGGATCTCGTCGCCAAGCAGAAGAAGGCCGCCGCCGCGGCCGCCAAGGAGATCGACAAGCTGCAGGACCACATCAAGGAGCTCAAGGCGAAGCGCGGCGAGATCGAGCGGATGTTGCTGAAGTACGGCTTCCAGACGCCCGACGCCGGCACCGGCCTGACGCAGCGCATGATCTCGACGCGCAACGCGATCATGTCCCAGTTCCCGATGCCGTTCGGCGTCGGCTGCCTGCGGGCCGGCGACCCGGGAGAGCACGGCAAGGGCAGGGCCTGCGACTTCATGATGAGCAGCGGCGGCCGCATGCCCGACGCCGTGGCCAAGGAGCGCGGCGACGCCCTCGCCCAGTGGTGCATCCAGCACGCGAGCGAGTACGGGATCATGTACATCATCTGGCAGCAGCGCTACTACGACATGCGCACGCGGACCGGCTGGCGGATGATGTCCGACCGCGGCGGCATCACCGCCAACCACTACGACCACGTTCACGTGTCGGTGCTCTGAGCCTCCAGGAACTTCCGCAGCCAGTGGTAGGACGCCTTCGGGGTGCGCTCCTGGGTCTCGAAGTCGACGTGGACCAGCCCGAACCGCTGGTGATAGCCCTCGGCCCACTCGAAGTTGTCCAGCAGCGACCAGACGAAGTAGCCCCGCAGGTCCACGTCCGCCCGGCGCATGGCCGTGATGTGGCCGTCGAGGTAGGCGATCCGCTCCTGGTCGTCCAGGCCGTCGTACGAGCAGCCGTTCTCGGTGATGTAGACGGGCGGCAGCGCTTCGCCGTACCTGGCCTTGAGGGAGTCGAGCAGTTCGCGCAGGCCGTCGGGGACGACGGGCCAGCCGAACGCGGTGGTGGGAACGCCGGAGATCTCCTCGAACCGGAACGGCAGGCCGTCGCCGCCCGGACCTCCGATCCGGGTGGGGTTGTAGTAGTTGATCCCCAGCCCGTCGAGGGGCTGGCCGATCGTCTCCAGGTCGCCGGGCCGTACGGGGATCTCGACGCCGAACGCCGTCAGGTCGGGGTAGGCGCCGGTGAGGACCGGGTCGTTGAACAGCCGGTTGTGCAGGATGTCGTACGTCTCGGCGGCGGCGAGGTCCTCCGGTGAGTCCGAGGCGGGCCAGACCGGGGTGCAGTTGTTGGTGATCAGCACCTGCTCCGCCCCGGCCGCCCGCAGGGCCTGCGTGGCCAGGCCGTGCCCGAGCAACTGGTGGTGGGCCACCGGCAGCGCGTCGAACATGAGCGCCCTGCCCGGGGCGTGGATGCCCAGGCCGTATCCCTCCACCATGTGGACGAACGGCTCGTTGAGCGTGATCCACATCCGTACGCGGTCGGTCAGCCGTTCGGCCACGACGGCGGCGTAGTCGGCGAAACGGCGGGAGGTGTCACGGCTGAGCCAGCCGCCCTCGTCCTCCAGCGCCTGCGGCAGGTCCCAGTGGAAGAGCGTCGGCACGGGGGTGATGCCGCGCTCGCACAGCGCGTCGACCAGGCGGTCGTAGAAGTCGAGACCGGCCTGGTTGACCGGCCCGGCGCCGGTGGGCATCACCCGCGGCCAGGCGATGGAGAAGCGGTAGGCGTTGACGCCGAGGCCGGCCATCAGCGCCACGTCCTCGGCGTAGCGGTGATAGTGGTCGCAGGCCACGTCTCCCGTGTGCCCGTCGCGGACCTTTCCCGGCGTGTGCGAGAAGGTGTCCCAGACGGAGGGCCCTCTGCCGTCCTCGTTCACCGCGCCTTCGATCTGGTAGGACGCGGTGGCCGTGCCCCAGAGGAACATAGTGCCGCCTCTCTCAGCTAATATGAGGGAAACTCATGTTAGCTCGGTTGGTCGAAAAGCGGGAGAGAATGGCGGAATGACGACAGGGGGAGCGCTACGCCGACGGCCCGCGCAGCGCCGCAGTCAGGAGCGGGTCGAGCGCATGCTGGACGAGTGCGCCCTGCTGCTCGACGAGGTGGGGTACGCCGCCCTGACCACCAAGGAGGTCGCCCGCCGGGCCGAGGTGCCGATCGGGACCTTCTACCAGTTCTTCACCGACAAGCAGAGCCTGGTCCGCGCGCTCGCGCTGCGGAACCTTGAGGCGTACCTCGACCGGATCGCGTCCCGGCTGGCCGCCGTGCCGCTGTCCGACTGGACCGACACCGTTGACCTGGTCGTGGACGAGTTCGTCCGCATGAAGCGGACCACGCCGGGCTTCGGGGTGGTGGACTTCGGCGAGGTGCTCGCCGCTCCCGGCGGCCCCGCCCTGCCCGGCACCCAGCGGATGCTCGACGAGGCGCTGGAGAACAACGTGATCGTGGCCGACCGGCTGCGCTCCCTCATCGTCGACCGGCTCGGCGTGGCGCCGGGCGACGGCCTGTCGCGCGCCTTCGTCGTCGCCGTGGAGGCGGCCGACGCCGTGCTCAAACTGGCCTTCCGCGTCCACCCCGACGGCGACCCCGACCTCATCGCCGAGTGCAAACGCCTCGTCCGCCGCTACCTCTCCGACCACCTGGCCTGAGACGCTTCGGCCTTCGCCTGTATCGCCGGTATGCCGGTGCCCGCTGCGCGCGTCGTCCGAATGTGTGCGTCCTCCCCGCCGCAACCCGGTACGGCGGGAAGGACGCACAGGCCGGGGTGTCAGGCGGGCCGGACGGGGAAGGGGGTGCGGGTGCCGGGGCCGGTGTTCTGCTGGTGGAAGCTCATGGTGACGCGTCCGGTCCAGCCGGGCGGGGCGAGGTCGGGCAGGTTGACGGTGAAGTCGGAGAAGTCGGTGACGTGGATGACCTGGTCGGCCTGCCGCTTGGTGCCCCAGGGCATGGGAGCGGATCGGGTGCTGTTGTAGAGGCCGCCGTGCAGCAGCACCCCCTTGGTGTAGCCGGAGGCGGTCTCGAAGTCGATGCGCACGCCGTGCAGGCTGTTGGCGTCGAGGTTCTGGAAGGTGCCGGTGCTCTCCGCGCGGATGCGCAACGTGCCGGGGAGGTCGGTCGCCACGACGCCGGCGGCGGTGTCGGCCCAGGTCTCGGTGCCCATGCCGATCTCGGCGGTCCAGGTGCGGCGGTCGAAGCTCGCGTAGCTCTTCTTGCCGTGGTTCGGCATGTACTGCAGGTCGCGGATGACGGTGCCGACGTCAACCGGGTCGAGGGACGAGGTGCCGGTGCCGTCCTCGGCCTCCAGGTAGACGATGCCGTGGTCGGGGATGGTGCCCGTCCAGGTCAGGCCGGCGGTGGAGACGCCGAGCTGCTGCTCGACGGGGGTGAGGGTCTCGCTGGCGGGGTTGTCCTCGTAGCTCGCGTGGTCGGCGTCGATGCGGTAGACGCGGAAGTCGCCCTCAGCGAAGGGGATGTTGGTCAACGAGGCGGTGACGTCCTGGGTGGTGCCGGAGGTGTTCCAGAGCAGCACGCCGGACTTGTGGGAGTCGGAGGAGGCCAGGCCGTCGACGGCGCCGTCGATGGTGAGCTGCTTGCGGGCCACGGGCATGCCGGCGTACAGCTTGAAAGCGTTGTACGAGGCCCGCACGTGCCCCTCGCGGTCGAGCAGCCCGATGACGTCGCAGGTCGTGGGGCAGACCGGGTCCTGGAACTGCGCCCATTCGACGTGCGTGATCCACGGCTTGGCCAGCAGCGCCTTGAAGCTCTTCAGCAGCTCGGCGGCCCCGCGGTGGGTGATGACGTCGGTGGGCACGGTGAAGTCGTGTGACCAGTTGTACTCGTTGAGGTTGTCGTCGACGGTGGCCATCCGGTATGCGGTCAGGCCGGAGTCGGTGGCTCCCTGGTAGTTGTTCTCCAGGCTGCCGTCGGTGGCGTCGGTGTAGGCGTGGAAGGAGAAGCCGTCCAAGGGCAGGTTGTCGGCGAGGACGCGGTTGACGAACTCGGTCTTCCACCCCACGCAGCACAGCGCCGGGCCCTCGACGTAGGCGTCCGGGTCGGCGGCGCGTATGGCGCGGGAGGCGTCGCGGTACAGGTCGAGGTACTGCTGCTGGGTGCCGGTCCAGAACACGCCGGGCAGGTCGGGTTCGTTCCAGATCTCGTACGAGCCGGCGCGCCGCCCGGTCTTCTTCCAGTGGGCGACGAGGGCGGGGACGATCTTCGTGGCCCACACGGAGGGGTCCTTGGGCGGGTCGTTCCAGTTGCCGCCGGGCGGTTTGAGGATGCCGGGCGTGTACGTGAGCGCGGGCACCGGCTGCGCGCCGGCGGTCTTGATGAGGTCGGCGAGCCGGTCGATCTGCGCGAAGTGGTAGCGCGGGTAGGCGGGCGAGCCGGTGACCAAGGGGGTCCAGCCGTGCTGCTCGTTGCCCCACATGGTCTCCCAGCGCACCCGCGCCGGCCGCAGCGCCGCCATCTTGGCGGCGTCGCGCTTCCAACGGGCCGGCGACACGTACCCGCTGTTGAACAGGCCGAACTTGCTCTTGACGAGGGGGTAGTCGACGGGGGTGGCGAAGTCGGCGGTGACGGTGGCGTCGGCTGCGTGGACGGGCCGGGCGGCGAGCGCCGTGCTGATCAGCAGGGTGGTCGCGACGGTGGCGAGGGTTCTCAACGGTCTTTTCATGGGTGCGGTCACCTCCGGCCGCGGATGATGCGGGCGATGGACTCGGGGTCGGCCTTGGGCTTGCGGTCCTCGGTCAGCAGTCCGTTGCGTTCCTGTCCGGTGTCGGTGAGCTGGGTGAAGCAGAACCCCGCCAGGTCGCCGGCCTCGTGCACGGCGTCCAGCAGCGTGCCGAGCCGTTCGAGGAGCTGCTCGGGCGTGTCGGCGACGCCGTAGCCGGTCCAGGTGGTGGGGTCGTCGGGGGCGTGGGTGAAGCCGCCGAACTCGCTGAGCACCACCGGCACGGCGGGCGCGTCGCCGGTGAGGGTGAGCGCACGGCCGCCCGGCCGTCCGGTGGCGACGGTGTCCTCCAGGCGGGCGGCGTAGCGGTCGCGGATGGCCTCGGGGTCGTGGGTGTAGTCGTGGACGCCGAGCAGGTCGCCGCTGACGTACTCCCAGCCGTCGTTGCCGATCACCGGCCGGCTCGGGTCGAGCGCTTTGAGCAGGTGGTACAGGCCGCGTACGGCGTCGCGCTGCGCGGCCGAATGCGCCACCTGCGGCACGCCCCAGCTCTCGTTGAACGCGACCCAGGCCACGACGCACGGGTGGCCGGCGTCCCGTTCGACGATCTCGATCCACTCGCGCGTGATGCGGGCCAGCGAGCGCGGGCTGAACGAGTACGAGGCCGCCGCGTCGGCCCACACCAGCACGCCGAGCCGGTCGCACCAGTAGAGGAAGCGCGGGTCCTCGGCCTTCTGATGGACGCGGATGCCGTTGAAGCCGAGCTGCTTGATCAGCTCGACCTCGGTGCGCAGCGCCGCCGCGTCCGGGGCGGCCAGGTGCGACTGCGGCCAGTACCCCTGCGACAGGGCCATGCGCAGCTTGTACGGCAGGCCGTTCAGCAGGAACGACCGGGCGTCGGTGCCGACCGTCCTGAACCCGACGTAGCTGTGCACGACGTCCTCGGAGGATTCGCCGTGGACGGTGATCGTCGCCTGGCACAGGGTCGGCCGCTCGGGCGTCCACTGCAGGTGGTGCGGTTCGGCGTCGTGGTCGCCGTCCTGCACGACCAGGCGCGTACGCAGCCGGTAGCCGGTGACGGTGGACGTCTCCTCGGCCAGCACGCGGCCGTCGAGCTCCAGCCGTACCGTCACCTGGACAGGTCCGGTGGTGCGGCGGGCCAGCCGCAGATCCAGATCGACCTCGCCGGGGGTGCCGCCGGGCGTCCAGCGCAGGTGCTCGACGTGGTCGGCGGGCACCTCCTCCAGCCAGACGGGCTGCCAGATGCCGGTGGTGCGCTCGTACCAGATGACGTGCGGGCGCTCCTGCCAGTCCTGCTTGCCGCGCGGCTGCTCCAGGTCGTGCGGGTCGTCGAAGGCGCGTACGACGATCACCTGCCGGCCGTCGGCGGACAGCGCGTCGGTGATGTCGGCGCCGAACGGGGTCTGGCCGCCTTCGTGGAAGGCGACGTGCTCGCCGTTCACCCACACGTCGGCGCGGTAGTCGACCGCGCCGAAGCGCAGCACCCCCCGCCGGCCCGCCTCCGGCGGTGCCACCTCGACGGTGCGGCGGTACCACAGCACCGGGGGGTAGCCGGTGTCGCCGATGCCGCTGGCCGGGGACTCCGGCGGGAAGGGCACCGTGATCGTCTGGTCGAACACGTCATCGCGGCGCTGCCAGTGTTCGGCGAGGCCGACGTCGCCGTCGTCGTAGGCGAACCGCCAGTCGCCGCCGAGGTCCTGCCAGTCGGCGCGGGCCAGCAGCGGGCGCGGATGCTGGTCGTGCAAGGGCGTGGGCACGGTACTCCTTAAGGTCCCCGATGATGCGCTGGTGAGGGTGGTCAGGTGAGGGTGACGGTGGCGAAGGCGTGCTCGGGCGCGTCGCGCAGCGCGACCGTGACGCGCGCCCGGCCGAGCTCGGCGGCGAGGCCGGTGAGGTCCACCGTCTGCGGGGCCTGCTCGTCCAGGTAGACCTCGCGGCTCTGCCCGAGGCCGCCGTCGATGCGGACGACGAGCCGTCCGCCGGTGAGGGGCGCGCCGGACGCGTCGGTGAGCCGCCCGGTGACGGTGATCGTCTCGCCGCAGCCCTCCAGGTCGGCGGTGATGACGGGCACGGCGTGCGGGTCGGTCGCGGTGCCGAGGCGGAAGGTGGTGGTGGCCTCGTCCAGGTCGGCCCACGCGCTCGTGGTGCGGGCGGTGTAGCGGTGGCGGACCCGGCGGACGGCGCCTGCGGGGGCGGGCGGGGCGGTCCGCGCGGCGGTGTCGGTCGCCTCCAGCAGGGCGACGCCGCCGCGGGGCAGCTCCAGATCCCAGAAGCGCTCGGCGGGCAGGTGCTCGGCCTCGGCGCCGTCGTTGCCGTCGTCGATCCTGCGCAGCGCGACGCTCTCGTACGTGCCCTCGCCCAGGTCGAGGCGGACCCGCACGGCGCGGGGCGAGCGGTTCCACACGGCCACGCTCAGCCGGCCGGGCTCGACGCCGGCCAGCCCGCCGACCTCGGGCGGGCCGTCGATCTCGATCACACAGCGATCGGTCGGCATGTTCTGGTAGAACTCGTACGCGCTGAGCACCGGCTTGCGCTCGCCGTCGATGGTGACCATGCCCGAGTAGTTGTCCTGGCCGCTGTCGAGGAACTGCGCCCAGTTCACCTTCGTCAGCCCCGGCGCGGCGAGGAGCGTGGCGAAGTCGGCGAGCAGGGCCGCCGCCATGTGGTGGCCGTCCTGGGTGCCGCCGCGCGGATAGTGCACCGGGTAGGAGTTGTACTCGTTGAGGTGCACCTCCACGTCCGCCAGGTCGGGGCGCTCCTCCAGGTGGCGCAGCACCTTCTCCAGGGCCACATGCACGCTGTGGGTGCCGTAGTGGTGGAAGGAGAAGAAGTCCAGCGGCAGCTTCTCCGACCGTACGGTGTCGAGGAAGGCCGGGATCCAGTGCTCGTTCGGCAGCACCATGGCCAGGGCCGGGCCGCCCACCGGGGTGTCGGGGTCGGCTTCGCGGATCGCGGGCGCGGCCGTGCGGTAGAGCTGCAGGTAGTCGTCCAGGTCGCCGCCGTAGAAGACGGCCTCGCCGGTCTTCTCGTCGCGCAGGTCGGGCTCGTTGTAGACCTCGTGGTAGCCGACCTTGACGCCGCGCTCGCGGGCGCCGGCGACGTAGGCGCGGACCATCTCCGCCCAGCCGGCGTCGTCGGCGAGGTCGCGCCAGTCGCCGCCCTCGGGCTGGTAGGGGGCCGGCACGTAGCAGTACGACCAGTAGGGGCGGATGCCGAGGCCGTTGAGGAACGTTCCGATCTCGTCCAGCTCGGAGAAGTCGTAGACGAAGCCGTCCGGCGTGGGCGTGCTGATCGGGCGCTCGTAGCCGATCCATTGGGCGCCCCAGCCGATGTCGATGCGGACCGACTCGGGATGCGCGGCGCGCAGCGCGGCCTCGTCGCGGCGGTAGGTCGGGGCGTGCACGATGCCGCTGTTGAAGACGGCGAACTTCGACTTCGACAGCGGGTGGTCGGCGCGGCGGGCCGGGTGCACGCGGACGGTCGCGGTCGTGGCGGGGATCTTCACGTACGGGGGTCCCTTTCCGGGAGAAGAGCGAGAGTCAGTTGGCCATGCCGCTGAAGGCGATGCCGCGCACCACCCAGCGCTGGACGAAGACGTAGCCGATGACGATCGGCAGGGAGACGAGGGTGACGCCGGCCATGATCTCGCCGTACTGGCTGTTGTAGCGGCCGATGAGGCTCTGCAGCGCCTGGGTGAGCACCCACTGGTTCTGGTCCTGCAGGTAGATGCTGTTGACGAAGAAGCTGTTCCAGAGCTGGACGAACGTCAGCAGCCCCATCGCCAGGTACGCCGGCCCGGCCAGCGGCGCCATCACCGAGAAGAACGTGCGCCAGCGGCCCGCGCCGTCGATCGCGGCGGCGTCCTCCAGCTCGCGCGGCAGCGTGAGGAAGAACTGCCGGAAGAAGAACGTGGGCAGCGCGCCGCCGAACAGCATCGGCACGATGATCGGCAGCGGGGTGTCGAGCCAGTTCAGGTTGCGGAAGATGACGTACTGCGGGATGAGCGTCACCTGCGGCGGCACCATCAGCGTCAGCAGGATCACCATCAGCAGCGCCCGCTGGCCCGGGAAGGTGAAGCGGGCCAGCGCGTACCCGGCGAGCGAACTCGACAGCAGCGTGCCGGCCGTGCCGACCACGGCGATCAGCACCGTGTTGCCGACGTACCGCCCGAAGTCCGGCAGGATCGTGAACAGGTTCACGTAGTGCTCGAAGGTGATCGGGTGCGGGATGAGCTGGTCGGCGTCGAACATGTGGGCGTCCGTACGCAGCGACATCGACGCCGCCCACAGCACCGGCAGGATGTAGAGCACCACCAGCACCGTCATTCCGACGTGGTAGAAGCCGGTCCTGGCCCGCTTGCGCGCCTGGTGGAAGCCGGGCGCGGGCTGCGCGGCCAGGCTCGGCGCGCCCACCTTGATCGTGTCGGTGACCGTCATCCCTGGCCGCCCTTCTTGGCGGCGCCCTCACCGGCGTAGAAGACCCACCGCTTGCTGAACGCCCACTGGACGAGCGTGAGCACGAAGGTCAGCAGGGCCAGCACCCAGGCGATCGCCGCGGCGTAACCGAGCCCGGACAGGCGCTCGTTGTAGTTGAACATCTGGTTGTACATGTAGAGCACCACCGTGCGCGTGGAGTCGTCGGGCCCGCCGGCCATGCCGATGCTGCCGCCCGAGGTGGTCATGGCGACCACCGGGTCGAACAGCTGCAGGGCGCCGATCAGCGAGGTGACCACGAGGAACAGCACCGTCGGTGAGATCATCGGCAGCATCACGTGGCGGAAGCGCTGCCAGGCGTTCGCGCCGTCGATCTTCGCCGCCTCCGGCAGGGCCTCGGGCACCCCGTGCAGGGAGGCGATGTAGAGCGTCATGCCGTAGCCGAGCCCCTGCCAGGTGGTGACCAGCGCGATGGCGGGCATCGCCGTCGCCGGGTCGAGCAGCCACTGCGGCCCGTCCACGCCGAACAGCTCGATCGCGGCGTTGATCGGCCCGGACTCGGTGTTGAACATCCAGCGCCAGACGATGCCGACCGCGATCTGCGACAGCACGTACGGCAGGAACAGCAGCGCCCGGTAGAACGCCACCCCGCGCCGCGGCCGGTAGGTGAGCAGCGCGGCCACCAGCGACATCAGCAGGAAGCTGAGGGTGCCGGTGAAGATGAACTTGATCGTGTTCCACAGCACCTTCGGCACGCGCTCGTCCTCGAGCAGGTGCGTCCAGTTCTCCAGCCCGATCCAGGTGGGCTCGGGGGCGACCAGGTCCCAGTGGGTGAACGAGTAGTACAGCGACACGCCGAGCGGGACGCCGACGAAGGCCACCAGACCGAAGATCTGGGGCAGCAGGAACAGCAGCGCGGTGCCCGCCTCACGGCGCCGCGCCCGGGAGCGCGGCGCCTGTGCGGACGATGGTGCGGTTTCGCCCATCACGGTCGTCCCGTCGTCAGGAGGCGAGGATCTTGTCGATCTTGGCGCAGGTGCCCTTGAGCGCCTCGGCCGCGGGCTTCTTGCCGGTGATGATGTCGTTCAGCGCCGGGCCGAGCCCGTCCTGACCGAGCACCGTGGCGAGCACGCCCTGCGGGTCGATGTTCGTACGGGCCAGCGGCCAGGCCGCGGGGTCGAGCTGCGCCTCCTTGAGGTGCTCGGGCTCGCCGGGCGCCTTCAGGAACGCGGGCCCCTCGGCGACCTTCTTGTACGCCGGGATCAGCCCCATCTGCTTGCCGGCGCCCTCGGTCGCCATGTACTTGATGAACTTCCAGGCGTTGTCCAGGTTCGGGGACTTGGCGTACGCGGCCCAGCTGTGCACCTGGATCATCGTCGCGTTGCCCTCGAGGCCCTTCGGCAGGGCGGCCATGTCGTACTTGAGCGACGGGTTCTGCTGCGCGGCGATCGTGACCTGCTCGTGCGAGCCCTGCTGCATCGCCACGTGCCCCTGGATCCAGCGCAGGTAGCCGGGCGTCTCCTGCTCCATCTGCGGGGTGACGGAGCTGTGGTCCTTCCACATCATGTCCTGCAGCAGCTGCATGGCCTGCGCGGTGCCGGGCTTCTCCAGGTCGCACTGGTCCCGCTTGTCGCCGCCGAGCACGCCGCCGCCGTACGCCCACAGCACCGGCCAGTAGCCCGGCTCGGACGGGATGGCGAAGCGGTTGTAGTAGCCCCACTGGACGACGTTCTTGGGATCGAAGTCCGGGCTGTCGGCGTTGTTGCCGTTGGCGTCCAGGGTGAGCTTGCGCGACCATTCGCGCAGGTCGTCGTAGGTGTAGTCGCCGTCGGCCGGCGGCTCTTTCAGCCCTGCCTTGGCGAACATCTCCTTGTTGTAGAACAGCGACTGGACGTTGTAGCCCATCGGCAGGCCGTAGAAGCGCCCGTCCTTCGCGGCCTTGTCCGACTGGATGACGACGGGGACGAAGTCCTCCTCCTTCACGCCGTCGGCGGCCATGCGGTCGGTCAGGTCGGCGAGCACGCCGTCGTTGGCCATCTGGTTGAAGTTCCAGGTGCCGGTGACGAGCACGTCCGCCATGTTGCGGCCGGCGATGAGCGTCTTGCACACGGCGTAGTCGGCGCCGCAGTCGGTCCTGTTGAACTTCAGCGTGATGCCCGGGTTGGCCTGCTCGAAGCCCTTGGCGGCGGCCTTGATGCTGTCGATGTCCTCGTTGACGCCCCACACCGCGATGGTCAGCGTGTTGGACTTCTCCCCCGAGGACGCCGCGGTGTTGGAGCAGGCGGTCACGGCGGTTATCGCCGACATGGTAAGGCAGATCGGTATCAGCCGTCGAGAGATGCGCATGGAGCCCTCCGGGAGGCCGCGATCGGGGTTTCTGAAGTGTTTCGCGGCTATTGCGAGCGTTTTTACCACGTGGCCTGCCACGTGGTAAAGGCTACACTTGTGCCGTTACGTAACATCGGAAGCGGACAGAGGCGGGGATGACGGTCACCCAAGCGGACGTGGCGGCCCGAGCGGGAGTCGCCCGCAAGACGGTCTCCAACGTGATCAACAACTACCCTCACGTCAGCGACGACGTGCGGGCCCGCGTCCTCGCCGCCATCGAGGAGCTCGACTATCGCCCCAACCACGCGGCCCGCAGCCTGCGCAGCGGACACAGCCGCATCATCGGCCTGGCCGTCCCCGAGCTCGACGTCGCCTACTTCTCCGAGCTGGCCCGTCTCGTCGTCGAGGTGGCCCAGAAACGCGGCCTCACCGTGATGATCATGCAGACGCTCGGCGACCGCGACCGCGAACTCGCCGTCGTCAACGGCACCTCCACCCAGTTCGTGGAAGGCCTCATCTACAGCCCCGTCGCCCTCGGCGGCGCCGACCTCGAAGGCCGCCGCGACCGCACCCCGATCGTGCTGCTCGGCGAACGTTCAAGCCAGGGCCTCGTCGACCACGTCGGCATCGACAACGTCGCCGCCGCCCGCACCGCCACCGAACACCTCATCGAGATCGGCCGCCGCCGCATCGCCTTCATCGGCTCCCAGCGCGCGGCCACCTCCGAAATCGCCCAGCTCCGCACCGCCGGCTACCGCCAGGCTTTGGAGGCCGCCGGCCTCAAGGTCGAATCCCGCCTCATCGTGCCCACTGCCGGATACCACCGCAAAGACGGCATGCTCGCCACCCGCAAGCTTTTGCAGCGGACCGGCCCGCTCCCGGACGCCCTCTTCTGCGCCACCGACCTCCTCGCCCAGGGCGCCATCCGGGCCCTCCTCGAACACGGGCTGCGCGTACCTGAGGATGTGGCCGTCGTCGGCTTCGACGACATCGACGAAGGCCGCTACAGCACCCCCACCCTGACCACCATCTCCCCTGACAAACGCCAGATCGCCGAGACCGCGGTGGATCGGCTGCTGGCTCGGGCGCAGAGCAAGACCGACCTGCCCGTCAACGACACTGTCACCGGGTCCACGCTGGTCGTGCGGGAGAGCACGGTCGGGCGAGCTTCGTCCGGCTGAACGCGTTCGGCGTACCGGCGGGTGTCACGACGGTGCCCGCCGGATGACCATTCGTCTTAGCTGCTCCCCATACGGAGCGCCCGGCGCTGGGTTGCCCACGGCAGACGTCACCCGTCGAGGCGAGGGTGTACGGCTGTCGCTTTGATCGACCCAAGCGCAAAGAGGCGGCACGTGCCAGGGCTCTCACTTGGCTGGTGCGGGAACTGCCGTATGAGGTTCGCTCTGTCGTGCTCGCCGAGCGCGAGGCAAACCAGGACTGGCATGATCGTCGGGTTCTGGGCGGTCTGGCGCGCCGACCGCCGCGGTTTGAATACGGACATGCCGCAGTCGCGAAGGAGTCTCTTCTCTGGGTGGCGGACGTAGTGGTGAGTGGTGTGGCGAGAGCGCTCGCGCGAGACGAGGACCCCTGGGCTGTCGGCCTGGGAGTGGTCCTCTCACATGTGGGCTGCGAGCCCGCATGACGTCTGGATACGCGAAAGCCGGGCCACCACCTGCGGAGGTTGACCCGGCTTCACTTCGTAACCCCGAGTGGATTACGCATCACTCATCGTATGCGATGTTGGCTGCCTGCCAAGTCGCGATCCGTCATTCAGAGCCAAGGCGATGTCTCACTGCAGCGGGATCAAGCCCGTGCTCCGGCCGCGGTCGCCGGATCCCCCAGCGGCGTCAGGAGATAGGTGAGCCCTTGAGGATGACCGTGACGGCAGGGATGGGCATGACTCCTAGCCGGTCAGTTTTGCGACACCGGTGCGGCGGTCAGCGGTGCTGCCAGGGCCGGGTGAACCCGCCCTGGCTCGATTGTGGTGATCGTGTGGGTCGCGACGCCGTTCTCGACGAACGGGTCCTCGGCGCTGATTCGATCGATGGTCTCGCGGTCCACGCCGTGCGCCAGGATGGCTCCGCCCTGCGAGGACGGCACCATCGGCCCCGAGACGAGGAAGACGCCGTCCGCGTGGTGCCGTTCGAGATATGCGACGTGATCGCGAACGAAGGGAGCGGCGTCTTCCTCGGAGCCGGTGTAGGAGACGATCACCACGTGCGGCATGCCGTAATTCAAGCAGCCCGGCCGGCCAGGAGGTGGGCGGTGATGGTCGCCAGGCGCTCGCCCTGGTAGCGGGCGGCCGCGAGGGTCTCCTCCGAGGGAGCGCCCGCGCCGCCCGGGTGGGCGGTGCCGTACGGGTTGCCGCCCGCGGGGTAGACCACCGGGTCGGTGTAGCCGGGCGAGACGATGATCGAACCCCAGTGGTGGAAGGTGTTGTAGAGGGCGAGGATCGTCGACTCGTTGCCGCCGTTGGCGTTGTGGGCGCTGGCGAACCCGGTGGCGGGCTTGTTGGCCATGACGCCCTGCTGCCAGATCGGGCCCGTGGTGTCGATGAACTGCTTGAGCTGCGCGGCGATGTTGCCATAACGGGTCGGCGAGCCCAAGGCGTAGGCGTCCGCCCAGACCAGGTCGTCCAGCGTGGCGACCTCCACGTGCTTGGTGGCCTCGACGTGTTCGCGCCAGGCCGGGTTGGCGTCGATGGCGGCGTCGGGGGCCAGCTCGGGGACCCGGCGCAACCGGACCTCGGCGCCGGCCTTCTCCGCACCCTCGGCGATCGCCGTGGCGAGCTGGTGGACGTTGCCGGTGGCCGAGTAGTAGATGACGGCGATCTTGACACTCATGGTGACGTATCCTTCGAAGCGACGATCAAACGGATAGCTATCCGGTTCCATGGCAGTAAATCGGATAACAATCCGGTTCGCAACCCGGGGATTGGATCTCCCGTCCGGTAGCCTCGGGACATGCCCCGCATCGAGCTTCCCGTCACCGGACAGGTCGCGCCGGAGCGCGCGGACGCCGCCCGGAACCGGCGGAAGATCCTCGACGCGACCGCTCGCCTGATCGCGGAGCAGGGTCCGGCGGCCGTCACCATGAACGCCGTGGCGCACGCCGCGGGCATGGGCGTCGGCACCGTCTATCGCCGGTTCGGCGACGTCAGCAGCCTCCTGTTCGCCGTGCTCGACGACGGCGAGCAGCGCTTCCAGCAGGCGTTCATGACCGGTCCGCCGCCTCTAGGCCCCGGCGCCCCGCCCGCCGAGCGGCTCCGCGCATTCCTCCACACGGCTGCCGACCGGATCATCGAGCAGGGCGAGATCATGGCGGCCGCGGAGAAAGCCTCACCAGGGGCCCGCTATCAGAGCGGCGCCTACCGCACCATGCACACGCACGTGTCCATGCTGCTGCGCGAGATGAAACCCGAGGCGGACCCCGCGGTCCTTGCCCATCTGCTGCTCGCGCCGTTCGCACCGAGCCTGTTCGCGCACCTCACCACGGAGCTCGGAGTGGCGAAGGAACAGATCAAGGCCGGCATCGACAGCCTGCTCGATCTGGGGCCGCAGAGGACTGCCGCCCGCGCTGTCGAGACGACCGAGGCGTGACGAACCAGAGGCCCGTGCCGTACATGGCCGGCCCGAGCACGATGAAGGCGGCGGCCACCGGATAGCGCGGCCCGGGCGGCATGTACGCGACACCGGACAGCGTGGCCCGGGCCGCTTGTACGCGGGCGCTTCGCGGGTGCCCTTCACAGGGGCGCTTCGCGGACCCTTTCGCGGGTGTGACTCGCAGGCATCCGGAGCAGGCATGCATGCCCTTCGGAGGCGCCCTTCGTGGGTGCCTCTCGCAGGCATCCGGGGGCAGGCGTACGCGGGCCCGGCGTCAGGCGGGGGCGTCGAGGCGGGCGATCTGCTCGTCGTCGAGCTTGACGTCGGCGAGCAGCTCCTCAAGCTGGGCGACCGAGCTGACGCCGACGATCGGGATGATGCCCTGCGCCCGCAGCCAGGCCAGCACGACCTGGTTGCGCGTCGCGCCGAGCTCCCCGGCCACCTCGTCCAGCACGGCCAGCCGCCGCGTGGTGCCCGGGTGGTCGTAGTGCTCGGGCAGCGGCTTGCCGGCGTACGCGCCCGCGAGCAGTGAGGTGTAGACCCACAGCGTCAGGTCGCCCTCGGAGCGCACGTAGTCGAGCAGCTCCTCGGTGACCTGGGTGTGCCCGCCCTCGGGCAGCCGCACCCCGGGCCGGGGACGGAGGTAGGAGTGGCGCAGCTGCACGTGGCTGTAACGCGTGGCCCCACGGGCCGCCGCCAGTGAGCGGGCCCGCTCCAGCCGCCACACCGCGTGGTTGCTCGCGCCCACCTCCTTGGCCTTGCCGGCGAGCACGAGCTCGTCGAAGGCGGCGATAGTCTCCTCAAGCGGCGCGGACCTGTCGTCGATGTGGGCCCAGTAAACATCGACGTGATCGATGCCGAGACGTCGCAGGCTGCCGTCGATCGCGGCCCGGATCACGCCGGCGGACAGGCCCTCGGCGGCGTCGAGCGTACGGGCGCCTGGCACGGACGGGCGGGCGCCGCACTTGGTGCTGATCACCACCTGGTCCCGGTTGCGCCGGGAGGCGAGCCACCGGCCGATGGTGGTCTCGCTCTCGTCACCGGTCGCGCCCTCAAGCCAGAACGGGTAGTTGTTGGCCGTGTCGAGGATCGTTCCGCCGCCTTCGACGAAGCGGTCGAGGATGGCGAACGACGTCGCCTCGTCCACGGTGGTCCCGAAGGGGATCGTCCCCAGAGCGATTCTCATGCCGACCACCTTGCCGCCTGGAGCGCACTCCAGCACAAGCGGCTTTCACCGGCGGCGGGTGAGGGCCTTGCGACCGCGCGCCACGATCGTCTCGACGTCCGTCAGGTCGCTCATGTCGTGGGCCCTGGCCAGCGCCTCCTTCGCGGCGTCGTAGGCGTCGAGGACCGCGTTCCAGTCCACTTCGCCGGTCCGGTCCGACACGCTGTCGATCTCCTCGCCCAGCCGGGTGACGTTCTCCTCCTGGACGCGCCTGGCCTCCTCGAACCGGACCGCTCTCTCGGCGGCCTGCTCCCTGGCCGCTCTCCTCCGCCGCACCTTCGCCGTGGTCACCCCGGCGGCGATCCAGAAGACGGTCAGTCCGGCGATGCCGAAGAAGATCAGCCAGCCGACGGACATGCGGCTGGAGGACCCTGACAGGTCGATGTCCTCGGCGAAGTCCTGGTTCAGCCCGGTGACCTCGGCGCCCTCGAAGGTGGCGCCCCGCAGCTCAGCGTCGCTGAGATCGGCGTCGGTCAACACGGCATTGCGGAAGACTGCGTCCCGATATGTGCCGTGGTGGAGGTATGCCCGGTCCATCCTGGCGCCGGTGAAGTCGGCCTGGTCGGCCGTGACGCTGGTCATCTCCGCGTCACGGAGGTCGGCGCCGGCCAGCCTGGCCCGGGTCAGGGTGGCGCTGCCGAGCGCCGCGCCCGACAGGTCGGCCCCCGACAGGTTCGCCCCCGCGAGGTCGGCGCTGCTCAGCTTGGCCCGCCACAGCCGCGCACCCCGCAGGTCCGCGCCCTTCGCGGAGCGGAGGCTCGCCCCGGCGGCGGAGACGTCACGGAGGATCGCCCGGTCGAGCGTGACCCCCGTCAGGTCGACGCCGTCGAGCTTGGCGCCGGTCAGGTCGGCGCAGCTCAGGTCGTCGGGGAAGTCCGCCACCGAGGTCAGGTCCCAGCCACGGTAGTCCTGCCCGCTGCCGGGCTTGCACGCCCGGTCCGGCGCCGGCAGGAACCGGGGGACTCCCTTGCTCCCGGTGAGCCGGGCGTCCCTGACGTCCCGCAGGTCGGCCCCGGTGAGGTCGGCCCCCCGGAAGTCCGCCCCGGTCATCACCGACTCGTACAACTGCGCGCCGCTGAGATCCGCCTGCCGCAGGACGGTCCTGATGAAGGTGGCGCCGTAGAGCCTGGCCTTCGGCGCCTTGACCCGGGTGAGGTCGGCCCGGCGCATGTCCGCGCCGTAGGCGGCGGCGTCGGTCAGATCGACGCCGACCAGCTTCGCGTCGTCGAACTGCGCGTCGTACGTCTTGGCTCGCGCCATCGTGGCCCCGCTCAGGTCGGCCCCCTCGAAGTGCGCGTAGTAGGGCGAGGAGTCGTCCATCGTCGCCCCGCGCAGGTCGCTGCCGCGCAGGTCCGCGTAGTAGAGCTCGGCCTCGGACAGGTCGGCCTTGCGCAGCCTGGCCCCGGCCATCTGCGCGTACCCGAGGTGGGCCCCCTTGAGCGAGGCACCGGTCAGATCGGCCCCGACGAGCGGGACCCGGACGGTCAGGCCGTCGAGCCTGGCGCCCCGCAGGTCCGCGCAGGACAGGTCGGCGGGCAGCGTCATCCGGGTGAGGTCCCGGCCGGCGAGATGCGGGCCGCTGCCCGGACGGCAGGGGGGGCGGTCTGCGGGCGTCGCCGCGGCGGCCGGGACCGCCGGGACCGCCGGGACCGACAGCAGAACCGCGGCGGAGAGGGACACCGAAGCGGCGATCGAGCGGGGGATGCCGGGCATTTCTCACTGGCTCCATCGGGGACGCCGCCCGGACGCTCCCCGGGGAGACGCGGGCACCGGATCGTAGGTGGCACGACCCGTTATAAATCCCCGGCTTGCGATCCACTTGCGAAGCGCCTACAGAACACGCGATGTGCCAGGATCAAAGGCGTGGCCGAGTACACACCTGGACAGGTCGTCGAGGAGACCGGTTTCAGCCTCGACACCCTTCGTTACTACGAGCGGATCGGGCTGCTGGAGCCGATCGGCCGTAACGCGGCGGGCCAGCGGCGGTTCAGCGACGACGACGTGAGCTGGCTCGGCATGGTCCGCTGTCTGCGCGACACCGGCATGCCGATCGCCGAGATGCTGCGCTTCGCCCAGCTCGTACGGCAGGGCGAGCACACCATCGCGGACCGGATCGCACTGCTGGAGGAGCACGACCGGAAGGTCGAGGCCCAGATCGCCGACCTGAGCCAGAAGCAGGGCGCGATCCAGCGGAAGATCCAGTACTACAAGGACGTGCTCACCATGCGTGACATGCTCCCCGACCGCGAACGGGCCTCCTGACGACCCCCGCGCCACCGCCCGCGCCTGCCTGGCCCGCGCGTCACCGCCCGCGCTGACCGGCCCGCGCCCGCGTGGCGCGCGTCTGCCTGGCGCGCTGACCGGCCCGCGCGTCACCGCCCGCGTCTGCCTGGCCCCCGCGCCACCGCCCGCGCCTGCCTGATGCGCGCGTGACCATCCGTGCCCGACCATCCGCGCGGACCGGCCCGCGCCCGCACCCGCTCGGGCCGCGTCTGCCGGGTCTGCTCGTCGTGAGCGGGCCCGGCAGGGCGGATCGAGCAGGTGACTCGAGCTGGTGACTCGGGCTGGTGACTCGGGCTGGTGACTCGGGCTGGTGGCCCGAGCCGGTGGCCCGAGCCGGTGGTTCGGGCCGGTGGCTCGGGCCTGGTGGCTCAGGCCGAGCGGTAGGCCTCGGCCTGGAGGTTGTAGAGGTCGGCGTAAAGGCCGTCGAGGGCCATCAGCTCCTCATGCGTGCCGTGTTCGCGGACCTTGCCGTGGTCGAGCACGTAGATGCGGTCGGCGTAGCGGACGCTGGCGAGGCGGTGGGTGATGAGCAGCACGGTCCGGCCGTCGGCGTGCTGCCTGATCCGCTCGAACAGCGCGTGCTCCGCCCTGGCGTCGAGGGCGGCCGTCGGCTCGTCGCAGATCAGCAGGGGCGCGTCCCGGTAGAACCCGCGGGCCACCGCGATCCGCTGCCACTGCCCGCCCGACAGCTCGTGGCCGTTCTTGAACCGCCGGTCGAGCAGCGTGCGATAGCCGTACGGGAGCTCGGCGATGACCTGGTCGGCGCCGGCGACCTCGGCGGCGCGGGTCACCTCGGCCTCGCCCTTCTCCATGCCCATCGTGATGTTGTGGCGGGCGGTCAGCGGCCACCGGGTGTGGTCCTGGGCGATGACCGCGATCCTGCGGCGCAGGCTGTCGGGATCGACCTCGGCGAGGTCGACGTCGTCCCACCGGACGCGCCCGCCGTCCGGCTCGTAGAGGCCCGCGAGGATCTTGGCGAGGGTCGTCTTGCCCGAGCCGTTCTCGCCGACGAGGGCCACGACCTCCCCGCGCTCGATGCGGACCGACACCCCGCGCAGGGCGGGGGCCGGCGCGGCGGGATAGGAGAAGGTGACCTCCTCGACCGTGATGCGGCCGAAGTCTTCGGGGGCCGTTCCGTCGCGGAGCGGCCGGATGCGGCGCTCGGCGTGTGCGGCGAAGTCCAGGAAGTCGGTGAAGTAGAGGCCCTCCTCGTAGAGCCGGTTCGTCGCGTACATGAAGTTCGACAGCGAGGTCTGCCCGGACCTGATGGCCAGCACCGCCGTGCCGGCCACCGCGAGGGGCACCGCGCCCGCCGCGAGCAGCAGGCCGAGCGCGACGTAGACCAGGCCCTGCCCGAGACCGCCCAGCGCCTCCCCGAGGACGCGGGCGACGGTCTGCCGCCGCGCGAGGTCGAGCATGACCCGCTGCTCGCCCCGGGCGACCGCGTCGAACATCCGCAGCAGGAAGCCGCGCATGGTGAACGTGCGGACCTCGGCCGCGGTGTCCTTGTCCGCCAGCAGTTCCTCGATGATCCACTTGCGTCGCCTGGCCGGGACGAGCACCAGGGCGGTCGTGTAGCGCATCCGCGCGGCCCGTACGGCCGCCCAGGCGGCGGGGACGACGGCGAGCAGGAGCAGCGGCAGCAGCACGGGGTGCAGCACGCCCAGCACGCCCGCCGCGGCCACGATGCCGACCAGTCCCGTCAGCGTGTCGATCGCGGTGCTCACGACCACCTCGGCCACCTGCATGCCGCGCATGCGGGCCCGCTGCAGCGCGTCGTGGAACTCGGGATCGTCGAAGCAGACGAGGTCGACCTGGCTGGTCAGCGTGTAGAGGCGCTCTTCGGTGATCCTGCTGACCTGCGGTTCGAGCCGGGACTGGGCCCAGCCCGCGGCGGCCTGCAGGGTCGTGCGCGCGACGGCAGCCAGGCCCACGAGCAGCAGGCTGGGCAGCGCGGCCCGGATCCGGTCCGGAGTCGGGCCCGACTGGAAGAGCGCGGTCAGCACGCCCGTCGTGGCGAGCAGGCCGAAGGCGGTGAAGACGCCGCCGAGTGTGCTCAGCGTGACCGTGGCCACGGTGTCGCGGGGACTCGCCTCCCAGGCGATGCCCAGCGCCTGCCGGATCAGCCGGGGCAGCCGCCGGGCGACCGTGAGGAAGCCGAGCCCCGCCATCGTGCCGTAGTGTCGCGCCCATTGCGGAGATTCGACGTCCGCCATGTCCGGCAGGTCGTCCTCCGACAGATGATCAGATCCCCCCTGGTGTGTGACCGTCATGCCTGCAGTGTGAGCGCGCGAGCCGACAATTTCGCGGGCCACGGTCGCGCCGATCGCTTTGACGCACGTCCCTAACACCACGCCATGGCCCGGTATGCAGAGACGTTATCTGCACAAACTTGACGACGTGCCGGTGAAAGTGGGTTGATTGGGGCCTGCTGACAACGTTGTCAGCCATATGTGTCTTCGGGGGCCCGAAATCCTCGTGAATAGGCTGAAGGGAATGTTGCGATGAGACGACGGTGGATGGCGGCCGTCGCGGTCTCTGTTGCAGGTCTGCTCACTCTTTCCGCCTGTGGCGGCGGTGACAAGCAGGAGGGCGGAGGCGGCCAGGCCGCGAAGAAGGTCGAGGTCTTCTCGTGGTGGACGGGTCCCGGTGAGGCCGACGGCCTCAAGGCGATGCGTGAGATCTTCGCCAAGCAGAACCCGAACTTCGAGTTCTTCGACGCCGCCGTGGCGGGTGGCTCGGGCGACCAGGCCCGTGCGCTGCTGTCGAGCAAGCTGCAGGCCAACCAGCCCCCGGACACCTTCCAGGGCCACGCCGGCGCCGAGCTCCAGGGCTACATCAAGAGCGGCAAGCTTGAGTCGCTGAACTTCCTGTACGACGAGCTGAAGCTCAAGGAAGTCTTCCCGCAGCAGCTCATCGACCAGATCTCGGTGCAGGGCCAGGTCTACTCCGTGCCGGTGAACATCCACCGGTCGAACGTGCTGTGGTTCAACCCCTCGGTCCTCAAGGACGCCGGCATCGACGGCGCTCCGAAGACCATCGAGGAGTTCATCACCGACCTCGACAAGGTCAAGAAGGCCGGGAAGATCCCGCTGTCGATCGGCTCGCAGTGGACCCTGGTGCACCTGCTCGAGTCCGTGTTGCTCGGCTCGCTCGGCACCGACGCCTACAACGCGCTGTGGACCGCCAACGCCGACTGGTCCAACGCGAACGTGACCAAGGCGCTGGAGAACTTCAAGACCATCCTGTCGTACGCGGGCAGCCCGCAGGACGACTGGCAGCCGGCGGCCAAGCAGGTCGCCGACGGCGAGGCGGCCTTCAACATCATGGGCGACTGGGCCTACGGCTACTTCCACAACCCGCCTGAGGGCGGCCTCGGCAAGGAGTCGCACAAGGACTTCGACTGGGCCGCGTCGCCGGGCACGGACGGCACCTTCATGTGGCTGTCCGACAGCTTCACCCTGCCGAAGGGCGCGCCCAACCGCGACGGCGCTATCGCGTGGCTGAAGGTGGCCGCAAGCAAGGAGGGCCAGGACGCCTTCAACCCGCTGAAGGGCTCGATCCCGGCCCGCAAGGACGCCGACCAGTCCCTCTACAAGGACTACCTGTCGTGGGACCTGGAGCAGTGGGCGAACGACAAGCTGGCCGGCTCGATCCAGCACGGCGTGGTCGCCAACGACCAGTGGCGGCAGGCCATCACCGACGCGGTCGGCCTGTTCCAGCAGGACAACGACGTCGCCAAGTTCCAGCAGGCGCTGGTCGCGGCGGCCAAGAACAGCGGCCAGTGAGCTGATCTCCTCGTACGGCCCACGCTGGGTCCACATCGGCGTGGGCCGTACTTGACTTCTGAGAGGTACAAGTGACGCGGGTGCGCAGATGGCTGCCCGGGCTACTCCTGGTGTCGCCGTCGATCATCCTCATCGCGGTCTTCGTGTACGGCCTGCTGGGCTGGAACTTCAAGCTCGCCATGACCGACAAGCACGACGAGATCGCGGAGATTCCCGGCAACTTCGTCGGGCTGGAGAACTTCACCGGCATCTGGAGCGAGGAGCGCTGGGGCCTTTCGGTCCGGCACGCGATCGTCTTCACCCTGGTCTTCGTCGGCGGCGCCCTCGTCCTCGGCTGGTTCCTCGCCTTCCTGATGGAGAAGGGCATCCGGGCGGAGAGCGGCTTCCGCGCCGTCTACCTGTTCCCGATGGCCGTTTCCTTCATCGCCACCGGCGTGGTCTGGCGGTGGCTGATGAACAGCGCGACGGGTGAGCATGCGGTCGGGCTCAACCGGCTGTTCCACTATGTGGGGCTCGATTTCCTGCAATGGCAGTGGTTCCGTGATCCCGACTGGGGAATGGCCGCCATGGCGATTCCGGCGATCTGGCAGATGTCCGGATACATCATGGCTTTGTTCCTCGCCGGATTCCGGGGCGTGCCGGAAGAACTGCGCGAGGCCGCCCGGGTGGACGGCTGCAGTGAGTGGGGGGTCTACCGCCACGTGGTGCTGCCGATGCTGCGCCCGGTGACGCTGTCCGCGCTGATCATCCTCGGACACATCTCGCTGAAGGTCTTCGACCTCGTCGTCGCGGTGTCGGGCAAGCAGATCATCACCGACGTGCCCGCGACGTTCATGTGGACGGCCGTCTACGACTCGCACGACCCGGCCAAGGGTGCGACGATCGCGTCCTACATCGTGCTGTCCGTCGCCGTCTTCGTCGTTCCCTACCTGATCTGGGACGCGCGTAAGGGGAAGCGCTCATGACCGCGCACGTCGCCGAGAGGGCCCCGCGTACGGCGCCCGCCGCCCCGGCCCGCGACAAGGGCCGGGCGGGCAGATGGGTGCGGCTCGTCCTGCTCCTGTTGTTCGTCCTGGTCTTCCTGATCCCGGTCTACGTGCTGCTGGTCACGAGCTTCAAGCCGCTGACCGAGGCCGACCCCACCCAGGCGTGGAACCTCCCCAAGGTGTGGACGACCGAGGCGTGGAGCGTCGCCTGGGAGAAGCTCGAACCCGGCATCGTCAACAGCTTCCTGCTCGCGGTGCCCGGTTCGCTGATCTCCGCCGCCCTCGGGGCGCTGAACGGGTATGTGCTGTCGAAATGGCGCTTCCCCGGCGCCGACGTGCTGTTCACGCTGTTCCTGTTCGGCATGTTCATCCCCTACCAGGGCGTGATGATCCCGCTGGTGCAGCTCATGGTGAACGTGGGCGACGCCCTCGGCATCCAGTTGTACGGCGGCATCCCGGGCCTGGTCCTCGCCCACGTGGTGTACGGCATCCCGATCTGCACGCTGATCTTCCGCAACTACTACGTCACGATCCCGGATGAGCTCATCGAGGCGTCCCGCGTCGACGGCGCGGGGATGCTGCGGACGCTCTGGTCGATCGTGCTGCCGGTCTCCGGCCCGGCGTTCGCCGTGGTGATCATCTGGCAGTTCACCTCGATGTGGAACGACTTCCTGTTCGCGGTCTTCCTCACCGGGCCGAGCTCCTGGCCGACCACGGTCATGCTCAACAACATCGCGGGCGCGGTGACCACGCCGTACAGCCAGCAGATGGCGGCGGCGATCCTGGCGTCCATCCCCACGATGATCATCTACGTGCTGCTCGGCAGGTTCTTCATGCGCGGCCTCATGGCGGGCGCGCTCAAGGGCTGAGTCCCAAGGGTACGGATTCACGGGTCGAGGCGGCCGGCCACCAGCGCGCCCCGAGAGGGGTGCGCCGATAGAGGACCTGCCGCCCGACCCGGGCGCCGGCGACCGGCCTGGTGGCGGGCGGGATGCTCCTGCTGCCGCTCGCCGACCGGTGGCGACCGCGGGCCCTCATGGTCGCAGGCGACCTCCTGAGGGTGCCACGTGTCTGGTGCTCAGCGCCGGCGACCTGCGTGGTGATCGGCGGGGCGATCTACGGGGCGACTTGCGCGGCTCCCTGCGTGGTGATCGGCGGGGTGATCCGGGCGGTGATCCGCGTGGTGGTCCGTCGGGGCGGGTCAGCCCGCCGCCCGGAGAGGGGGGCGCTCGCCCGAGCCCCGCGGAACCAGCCGCGTAGCCAGCTCGATCCTGCTGGTCGGCTCCTCGTTCCCGGCCAGGCGCATGAACAGCAGGTCGGCGGCCGTACGGCCGAGCCGGGCGGGATCCTGGGCCACCACGGTGATGCCAAGCAGGTCGGCCAGTTCGAAGTCGTCGAACCCCACCAGGGCGAGGCCGCCCGCGGCGCCCGCGTCGGCGGCTTCGGTGAGCGCCGCCAGCGCACGCAGGATCGCCACCGTGGTCCGGCCGTTGCCGGCGAACAACGCGGTCGGCGGGTCGGACGCCGTGAGCAGCCGCGTCAGGTCGGCCCGCATCCGCGCCGGGTCCGGCGGCCCCATGACCACCAGTCCCTCGTCGTACGGCAGGCCTGCGGCGGCCAGCGCCTGCCGGTAGCCGCGCAGCCGTTCGACGGCGGTGAAGATCCCGGGGGCGTCGCCGAGGAAGGCGATGCGGCGGTGGCCGTGCGTGATCAGATGCGCCGTGCCCGTACGGGCCCCGCCCACGTTGTCGCACAGGACGGTGTCCGCCTCGCATCCCGCGCCCGGCGGCCGATCGGCGAAGACCGCCTTGATCCCGGCGTCGAACTCGGGTGCCAGGTAGCCGTGGTCGTTCCCCGCAGGCACGATGATCAGCCCGTCCACGCGGCGGGCGCAGAAGGCGAGCACGAGATCGCGCTCCCGGTCCGCGTCCTCCTGGGACGAGCCGGTGAACAGCAGATAGCCGTGGTGCAGCGCGGCGTCCTCGACGGCGCGGTTGAGGCTGGAATAGAAGGCGTCGGCCACGTCTTCGATGACCAGGCCGATGCTCGCCGTACGGCCCCGGCGCAGGATGCGCGCGCTGTCGTTGCGGCGGTAGCCGAGGCGCTCGATCGCCGCCAGCACGCGGCTCGCGGTAACGGCGTTGACGCCGGGCTCGTTGTTGACGACGCGGGAGACGGTCTTGAGCGCCACGCCGGCCGCGGCGGCCACGTCGTTCATGGTCGGACGGCCGCGTCTCGTCTCTACCACGGAGGGATCATCTCCCATTTCACGGCACTAGACAACGTTGTCAGTGTTCTGGTGAGAGTTGGTCGCTTTTGTGGAGATCTGAGGGCGCTTTGCGGGGTGTCTTGGGCGCGCGGAGGTGTGTTCACCTGATGTGTCCCCGGGATGCCCCGTTGGACTGCTGCTGGGCTGTGCCCTTGCCGTGCCCCTGGTGTGCCCTGTCATGGGCTGCCGGGCAGTGCCGTGCTGTGCTCCTGGTGTGCCCTGCCATGGGCTGCCGGGCTGCGTGCGCCTCCGGTGGCGCGCAGGTCGGCCTCGATCCTGGCGGCGGTGGCGAGCAGCGGGGGGAGCAGGTCGCGGCGGGCGGACTCCACGGTGGTGCGGCTGGCGTGCGAGGAGATGTTGACCGCCGCCACCACCCGGCCGCCGTGGTCCCTGATCGGCGCGGCGATGGAGCGCAGCCCTTCTTCCAGTTCCTGGTCCACCATCGCCCAGCCCTGGGTCCGTACGAGGTCGAGCGCCGCGCGCAGGGCGACCGGCGAGGTGGTGGTGTGGGAGGTCAGCCGTTCCAGCCCGGCGCGGGTGAGATAGGCGTCGAGCTCCTCAGGGGGGAGCCCCGCGAGCAGCACCCGGCCCATCGAGGTGCAGTAGGCGGGGAAGCGGGTGCCGATCGCGATCGTCACCCGCATGATCCGGGCCGTCGGCACGCGGGCCACATAGACGATGTCGGTGTCGTCCAGCACGGAGACCGAGGCCGACTCGTGCACCTCGGCGACGAGCCGTTCCAGGTGCGGCAGCGCGACCTCGGGCAGGGAGAGGCTCGACAGGTAGGCGTAGCCCAGCTCAAGCACCCGGGGCGACAGCGAGAAGAGCCGCCCGTCGGTGCGCACGTAGCCCAGGTCCGCGAGCGTCAGCAGGAACCTGCGCGCGGCGGCGCGGGTGAGACCGGTCTTGCGGGCCACGTCGCTGAGCGTCAGCTCCGGGCTCGCGGCGTCGAACGCCCGGATCACGGCCAGACCCCGGGCCAGCGACTGGACGTGCTCCTCCGCCATGACCGCCCACCTCCCGACCGCACCCTAGCGCCGGCCGACGGCGGCCGGGATAACGGGTCGCGGGATGGACCCGGGGGATGAGCCCGGGGACGAGCCCGGGGGACGAGCCGTGGGACAGGTGTGGGACGGGCGGAAAGCGGGTGGGGCGCGACACCGGCCGGTAGGGTTTGGCGAATGATGAGCGGGATCAAGGCCAATCGGGGCAATCTGCTGCTGGTAGGCGGTTTCGTCCTGGCGGCGCTCAACCTGAGGCCCGCTCTCGCGGGTGTGTCGCCGCTCCTCCCTGCCATCATGCGGGACCTCGGTCTCAGCCCCGCAGGTGGCGGCGCCATCACCACGGTGATGGTCGTATGCCTCGGTCTGCTCGCCCCGGTCGCGCCCGCGCTGGCCACCCGTATCGGGCTGGACCGCACGCTGCTGGCCGGTCTGCTCGTCCTCGCCGCCGGTGTCGCGCTGCGCAGCGCGGACGGTGTGCCCGCCCTGTATTGCGGTGCCGCCCTGGCGGGCACGGCCATCGCCGTCATGAACGTCGTCATGCCCGGCCTCGTCAAGCAGCACTTCCCCGGCAGGGTCGGGCTCTTCACCGGCCTGTACGTCTCGGTCATGGTCAGTGGGGCCGCGATGGCCTCGGCGGCGATGGTCCCGCTCGCTGGACAGGTCGGCTGGCGGGTGGCGGCGGGGTCGCCGGCCCTGCTCGCGCTGGTGGCGGCGGCTCTGTGGTGGGTGGCACGCGGGAGGACGGCCCGGCAGAACCCGGCGAGCGCGGCCGGCCAGGACCCGGCGACGACGACGGCGGTGACCGCCCATCCTCGTCCGGGCGGCCCCGGCCATCGGCCGTACGCGACCCTGCTCCGGGCGCCGGCGACGTGGGCGGTGATGGCGTTCATGGGCCTTCAGTCGCTGACCTTCTACATCGTGCTGGCCTGGCTGCCCACCGTGTTCCAGGCCGCCGGCCTGCCCGCGGACGAGGCGGGATATCTGCTGGGCCTGACGAACCTCGTGCAGATCGCCGCCGCGCTGCTCGTCCCCCTGCACGCGGGCCGGGCCCGATCCCAGGCGCCGCACGTGGCCGTGGCCGCGCTGCTGACCGTCGGCGGATATCTGGGCGTGCTGCTCGCGCCCACCACCACGCCGTGGCTGTGGATGGTCGTCCTCGGGCTCGGCCAGGGGGCGTCGATCGCGCTCGCCCTGCTGATCATCACGTTGCGGGCGCCCGACCCGGCCTCGGTGACCGCGCTGTCGGCGGTCGCCCAGTCGAGCGGCTATGTGCTGGCCGCGGTCGGGCCGCTCGCGTTCGGCCTGCTGCACGAGCTGTCCCGTGGCTGGACCGTGCCCCTGCTCGCCGGGCTGGGGGCCTGCGTCCTCCAGTTGGCGTCGGGTGTGCTCGCCGCCCGCCCTGTGCCTCTGCAGACGGGGCAGCCGGAACGGGCGGCGTAGTCAGCGCGGCAGCCGTTCGAGGTCGATGGCGATGGGGAAGGGGGAGTCCACCGAGAGGCGGCCGTGGTGGACCCCGGTCATCTGATATCCGGTGCGGTCGGCGTCGAGCTCGAAGGAGTAGACGAACGGCCGGAAGCCGGTGCTCTCGACCCGCCAGAAGTGGGGGATGCCGGCGGCCGCGTAGTGCCGCGGCCGCATGTCGCGGTCGGATCCGGCCGCGTCGGGGCCGACGACCTCGATGACCAGGCGCACCTCTTCGGCGAGGTAACAGGTCCGCCGGTCGTCGGAGGCGGCGAGGTCGTCCACCAGCGACACGTCGGGACGGGCGCGCCGATCGGGCCCCAGCAGGACGTCCATCCGGCTGACCGCCACCAGGTCACCCGGGACCTGCGCGTTCAGCGCCGTGCGCAGGCCGTACGTCATGCGCTCGCGGAACCGGGTCTGGGGGCCCGAGGAGAGGAGGCCGGCGTCGGGGTGATCGGCGCCAGAGTGATCGGCATCAGGACGATCGGCGTCGGGGTGGCCGGTGTCGTCCTCGCCGGCCCGCCGCTCGTCGGCGAGGGGGCGGAGCCGGGAGAGCCGATCGGAGACGCCTCCGGCCCCGCCTCCCGGGCGGGGCTGGAGCCAGTCATCGAGCACGCTGGTCATGGCAGAAGCCTAGCGTCACCGTCTGTGATGAACGAATTACTCGCGTGACACTAAGCCGGGTCGAGCGGGCGCAATTCGTCGGCGTACCCGACCGAAAGACGCCGCATGGTCCCGTCCTCGGTGATGGAGTACTGCCCCATGCGCCACAGTGGTGGCGAGTACGCGTGGATCGAGACGGAGCCCGGCGCCTCACCGGTCAGCCGGTGGATGTGGTCGGGCCCGAACGAGAAGGCGTCGCCCTCCACGACCCGCGTCTCCAGGTGGACGCCGCCGATGCGCGGGTTGCACTCCTTCAGCTCGCCGGCCACCACCTTGACCGCGCCGGAGGAGACGTCGTGGTCGTGCCAGCCGGTGTCGTCCCCGGGCCGCCAGCACAGCAGCCACACGTCCACGTACGAGTCACGGTGCAGCGAGACGTAGTGGCGTCCCCCGTCCTCCGCGCCTTCGAAGCTGAGGTGGTGACGCCACAGCTCGGGCCGGGTGGCCAGGTCCTCGACCAGGGCGAGCAGCTCGCGGCGGTCGAGCGCGCGGGCGGGCAGGTCGTCGAAGGGGGCTGCGGGATCGGCGGGGGGGGCGCACAGTGCGCCTTCCTGGATCGTGGGCGTGCTCATTGGTGCGACTCCTTCCGGGACAGCAGGCGGCCGGGGTTGGCCACGCGTACGGCATGATCGATGGCTCGTTGTGCGGGGTCGCCGGGGTCCGGCCACGCCGATTCGGCGTACGGCTGGTCGCTTCCGGCGACGAGGACGTCGATCCCGAGCTCGCGGATGACCGCGTCGGCGGCCCGGGGGCCGTAGGACGACGTCTCGAGGAACAGATCGGGGTCCACCAGGCCGCGACCGGCGGCGCCCCGGGCCAGCTGGCGCTCCCGATGCAGCGGGGCCAGCCCGGCCAGCAGCGCGAAGCACACCTTCAGCCGGGGATGCCGGGGCCGGCCGAACGCCTCGAACGCGTACCAGGCGGCGTGCATCTGCTGCACGTACGGCACGACGGCGGCCCACCAGGCGGGGCCGGACGCGGCGGTGGCGGGGCCGGGGTGGACGAACAACGGCAGGCCGCGCTCTTCCAGCACGTCGAGCAGCGGGGCGACCTGGGCCAGCCCCCGGGCGTCGCCGAGCGCGGTCGCCGGAAGCTGCAGCCCGGCCATGGCGTCATCGAGGTCGAGGGTGTGCGAGAGCCGTAAAGGATCGGGGTCGGTCACCGGGGCGGCGGCCCAGGCCCCGAACGGCGCGGGCAGCGCGCGGGCGTCGGCGTGGTAGGCGTCGATGAGCGGCCACGCCTCCTCGGGCGGCAGGTGCTCGATCCCGAGCGGGCTCGACAGGGAGACGAGGGCCAGATCGAGGTGGGCGTTGCGCTTGCGCCGGAGCTCCACGTCGTGGTCGGCCGGATCCACCTCGTACGGCGGTTCGCCGTCGAGGACGAGCGTCCATCCGTCCAGGAACGGCGGGCGGGTGCGGCGGCGCAGCGCGTCCACCAGGGACGGCGTCCACAGGTGCTGGTGCACGTCCACGCTCATCGGCCGGTCCTTTCGGGAAGTACCAATTCCCTACTCAGAATACATGCTTTGCGCATGGATGTGACCCAGGGGCGGGTGACGCACCCGCCCCTGAGCTGGTCAGTCGTCGCCGAGGATCATGTTGAGGACCCAACTGATCACGCCGACGACGATGGCGCCCCAGAAGGCGGCCAGGAACCCGTCGACATTGAAGGGGAGGTGGAGCTGCTCGGCGAGCCAGCTCGTGAGCAGCAGCAGGGCGGCGTTCACCACCAGGGCGAACAGGCCGAGCGTGAGCACGTAGAACGCGCAGCCGATCGTCTTGATGATCGGCTTGATGACGGCGTTGACGAGGCCGAAGATCAGCGCGACCGCGAGGAGGGTGCCGATCTGCTTGGCGGTGGAGCCGGCGCTGACGGTGATGCCGTCCACCAGCTTGGTGGACGCCCACAGGGCCGCGGCCACCACGATGATCTTGAGTAGGACCTTCACCTCAAGAATCCTTCCACGGCGCGGCAAAGAGTGCGCGGTTCACGTGTGGCCGGAATGGGCGATCCGCGCCGATGGCGGGAAGGAGCTGCGCCGATGCCGGGAGGTGGCAAAAAGCCTGTCCGGGTTTGGCGGTCTTTCTTCCGCTTCGGGGGTATGAGCGGCAAACCTGGGGGAAACCGACGAGTTGGGGGTGAGGTCGGATGGACGTGGAAGAGCTCGAGTCGCTCCCCGCGAAGGAGCTTCACGACCGTGCCGTGCGCTACGCCGTACGGCACGGCGACCTGGGATTCCTGTGGGATCTGCTGAAGGTCATCCCGGCGGCCGAGGCCGCCAGCGGCAACAGTGACGAGACCGCGAACGACCTCAGCAGAGTCTCGGCGTTGCTCAGCGACGCGATCGGGGCGGGTGAGGGCGAGCTCGGCGACGCGCTCCGGCCGGTGTACGTCGAGTATCTGTCCAAACACCCCGACGCCTGAGTATCAGGACAAACGCTAAGCAACTTCTCATCTCCGCACGTCACAATGATGGCGTGGTCAAGACACAGGTGCTGGTCGTCGATGACGAACCCGAGGTCCGTGACGCGATCGCGCGAGCGCTGCGCGTGGAGGGGTACGGCGTGGCGACCGCCGGGGACGGTATGGGCGCCCTCGACGCCATCGACGGAGCGGCGCCCGACCTCGTGGTGCTCGACGTGCTCATGCCGGGCATGAACGGCATCGAGGTCTGCCGCGCCCTCCGCGGCGACGGCAACCGGCTGCCCGTCCTCATGCTGACGGCCCTGGACGGCATCGGCGACAAGGTGGCCGGTCTCGACGCGGGCGCCGACGACTACCTGGTGAAGCCGTTCGCGCTGGAGGAGCTGTTCGCCCGGGTGCGCGCCCTGCTGCGCCGCACCGCACCACCCCCGGAGGCCGGGTTCGCCGACCTGGTCCTGCTGCCCGACAGCAGGCAGGCCCGCCGCGGCCGGCGGCTCATCGACCTGACCAGGACCGAATATGCCCTGCTCGACCTCCTGATCCGCAACGGCGGCCAGGTGCTGACCCGGCAGCTCATCCTCGAACGCATCTGGGGCTACAACTTCCGGCCCGGGTCCAACCCGCTGGAGGTCTACATCGGTTACCTGCGTAAGAAGACCGAGGCGGGGGGCGAGCCGCGGCTGATCCACACCGTCCACGGCCTCGGGTACGCGCTCAGGGAGCCCGCCGCCGGGGAGGCTCCATGAAGCTTGGCTGGCGGCTCGCGATGGCCTCCGCGCTGGCCGGCGCGGTGAGCGTGATCGTCGTGATCGTGGCCGCCTACGTCATCACCTGCCGCCGGGTCGACTGGGCGATCGACCATTACGGGACGTACGAGAGCTACGGAGGCTACGGCGACCCGCCTCCCAACGGCGTGCTTGCCGCCCTCGCCGACGTGGACGACCTGGGCTGGCCGTTCTTCGCCGTGGCACTCGGCGGCCTGGTGCTGTCGGGGGCGCTCGGCTGGCTGGCCGCCCGCGCGGCACTGCGTCCGGTCAACGCGCTCAAGGACGCGGCGGGACGGGTGGCGACCACCCGCGACCTGACCACCAGGATCGACGTGACGGGGGACGACGAGCTCAGCAGCCTCGCCCGCAGCTTCAACACCATGCTCGACGCCCTGGAACGCTCCGCGAAGTCGCAGAAGCGCCTCGTCGCCGACGCCTCCCACGAGCTGCGCACCCCGCTCACCGCGCTGCGGACCAACATCGAGCTGCTGATGAGAGGCGACCTGCCGCAGGAGGTACACGACGAGGTGAGCCGGGCCGTGATGAGCGGCCTGGAGGAGCTCACGGCGCTCGTCTCCGACGTGGTCGAGCTGGCCCGCGACGAGGAGCCCGCCGTACTCGTGGAGAACGTCCGCCTCGACGAGCTCGTGGAGCGGGAGGTCGCCAGGGCGGCCAGGCACTGGCCGTCGACCGCATACTCGGTCTCGGCGGAGCCGACGGTGGTGCGGGGCGTGCCCGACCGGCTCGCCCGGGCCGTCGCCAACCTGCTCGACAACGCGGCCAAGTACAGCCCGTCCGGCGGCCTGGTCGAGGTGTCGCTGCGGGGCGGCGTGCTGACGGTGCGCGACCACGGCCCCGGCATCTCCCCGGATGACCTGCCGCACATCTTCGACCGCTTCTACCGCGCGCCCTCCGCGCGGGCGCTGCCCGGATCGGGGCTGGGCCTGGCCATCGTGGGCCAGGTCGTGGACAGCCACGGCGGCAGCGTGTCGGCCAGTGCCGCCCCCGGCGGCGGGACGCTCGTACGGCTGGCGCTGCCAGTAGGGTGAGGTCATGGGCTCTGTACGCGTCGAGCGGACCGACAACGGGTTCGTCGCCCGCAACGAGCGCGGCGCCGAGATCACGATGGGCTCCGGTGACGGCCTGTTCAGCCCGGTGGAGCTGCTGCTGGCCGCCGTCGGCGGGTGCAACATCATGACCGTCGAGCCGCTCACCGCCAAGCGCGGCCACCGGCTCGTACGGCTGGCCGTCGAGGTCTCCGCCGAGAAGGAGAGCCCGACGCTGCTGCGCTCGGTCACCGTGACGTACGACGTGGAGCTGCCCCCGGGGGACTCCGGCGAGGTCTTCGAGGCCGTCGCCCGGCGGGTCCACGAGCGCCACTGCACGGTGAGCCGGTCGCTGCAGAAAGGCACCGAGGTCAAACTGGACCTCGGGAGGTAGCACGGGCGGCCAAGGCCTGCCCGGATGTAGGCCGGAAATCAACCTGCCTATGACGAGTTCATGACAGGGCCCCTTGTAGTGTTGAAGCAAGTCCTCAGGGAGAGGACGACAGACTTTCTCGATAAAGGACGCGGATGGGGGAACCGTGTCCGGAAAGCGGGGGACCCGCCGGTGCCTTTGGGGAGGGCATTCCTGGCGGAACCGCTTTAATCCGGAGCCGGGCAGTTGGGGGACTGCCCGGCTCCGGCATTTCCAGTGTTCTCTACCCGTTCTCCTCCCGTCCGACCCCTCGCCGGCCGTCGCCGCTGTGGACGTGGCCGTCCCCTCGCCGGCCATCGCCGCTGTGGACGTGGCCGTCCCCTTGCCACTCCTCCCGCCGTCGCCGTCCCTTTGCCGTCGTCGCCGTTGCCGCCCTCCCACGATCCCCCTTGCCATCCCTCCCTCCCCTTGCCCCCGCCGTGGCCGTCGTCCCGCGGTCCCCTTGCCGCCGTCGCCGTTGCTGCCGTGGCTTTGGCCGTTCCCTTGCCACTCCCTCCCGCCGTCGCCGTCCCGCCCTCCCGCCATCGTTGTCGCGTCGCCGCGAGCGGGCCGTTGGCCCGGCCACGCTGGGCGAGTCCGGACCCCCTTGCCGTCCCTCGCGTGTGGGGCAGGAACGTCAATGGATAGCACGCCAGCCGGGTCGTGAGCCGTACAGGCTGGACAGCGGGCCTCGTGAGCAATGCTTAGAACCTGTGGATCTTCAGGGAAGGGGTGTACCTTCCCGATGATCATGTAGGTCTCATGCATGACCGACGCGCCAACGTCGGTCGGGAAGGCACACCCGTGCTC
>NZ_VJVX01000259.1:0-495 GCF_008033685.1 Microbispora sp. CSR-4 | reverse complement strand
TCGGCGTTCATGACGATCCGCACCAACGTGCTGGTGCGGGCGAGGCGGTGCACGCTGGAGAGCGGGAGCACCTGCCCGGTCGCCGGCAGCAACCCCGGCGCTGTCCCCGGTGCCATCCCCAACGACGCCCCCAGCAGCGCGCCTGCCGACGCTCCCAGCGCCGACCCCAGGATCGCCCCGGGCATCGTGCCCGCCGACGCACTCGGAGCCGCTCCCTGCGCAGCCTCCTGCGCCGTCCCGGGGAGCGTGCCTGCCGCCCCTCCCGGAGCCGCTCCCTGCGCAGCCTCCTGCGCCGTCCCGGGGAGCGTGCCTGCCGCCCCTCCCGGAGCTGCTCCCGATGACGCCCCCTGCGCCGCTGCTTGCGCCGTCCCCGGCGTCCGACGCCCGGCTCCTGGTGCTGTTCCTGATGCCCTCCTGGGTGGTGTCTTCTGCTCCGGTCCAGGTCCGCCGGGTGTCGCTTCCGACAGTCCCGGCGTCCCCGGCGCCTGCGTCGCG
>NZ_VJVX01000258.1:0-499 GCF_008033685.1 Microbispora sp. CSR-4 | reverse complement strand
CCCGACGGCGTCCTCAGCGGGCTCATCCGCGAAACCCTCGACCACGAACCAGACCTGATCGCCGTCCCCGTCCTACGCCGCGACCACCCCGACCCCCACACCGCCGTCACCGCCGCCGCCCACGCCCACACCCACGGCACCCCCGTCGACTGGACCCCCCTCCACCGCCACGCCACCACCATCGACCTGCCCACCTACGCCTTCCAACACGAACACCTCTGGCTCACCCCACCCACCACACACACCGACCCCGCACACCTGGGCCTCACCACCACCGCCCACCCCCTCCTCGGCGCCGCCGTCACCCTCGCCCACGACCACACCACCGTCTACACCGGCACCCTCTCCCTCACCACCCACCCCTGGCTCGCCCACCACACCGTCTTCACCACCCCCATCCTCCCCGGCACCGCCTACCTCGACCTCGCCCTCCACGCCGCCGACCACACCGGCCACACCACCATCGACGAACTCCTCCTCCACGCCCCACTCGTCCTGC
>NZ_VJVX01000257.1:0-506 GCF_008033685.1 Microbispora sp. CSR-4 | reverse complement strand
CCACGACGCCCTCGCCCACCACCGCCACACCACCGGCCTCCCCGCCACCAGCCTCGCCTGGGGACTATGGGCCCACACCAGCACCCTCACCACCAACCTCAGCCAGATCGACCGGAAACGGCTGGCCAGGCTCGGCCTGCATCCGCTCGCCACCGCGCACGCACTGGCCCTGTTCGACGCGGCCGTCTTCGGGCCGGCCGGCCAGCCGCCCGTGCTCGTGCCTGCGCGGTTGAACACGGCGACCGAGACGCCCCCGCCACTGCTGCGCCGCCTGATCTCCCCCCGCCGACCGGCCGCACGAGCCGCCCGGACCACCCAGGCGACCGGTCAGGACACCTCACTGCCCGCCCGGCTCGCCGGGCTCGCTCCCGAGCAGCGCGGCACGGTTCTGCTCGACCTGGTCCGCGCCGAAGTCGCCACCGTCCTCACCCACCCCGACCCCACCGCCATCCCCGCCGACCGACCCCTCATCGAACTCGGCCTCGACTCCCTCACCGCCGTCGAAC
>NZ_VJVX01000256.1:0-510 GCF_008033685.1 Microbispora sp. CSR-4 | reverse complement strand
CCGGCCGGTCAGGCGGTAGTCGACGTCGTAGTTGATCCAGTAGGTGCGGACGACGTACTTGTCGCCCTTCTTCAGGTAGAACGCCTTGCCGTCACGGGACTGCTTGCCCTCTTCCCAGCCACGCGGCTTGAAGCGGTATTCCTTGTCCGTGACGCCGGTGCCCTCCTTGAAGGGACCGTCGGCCGGGGTGCCCTCGGGGTTGAGCTTCTTCCAGTCGTCCCGCTTGACGTAGACCTTCTGCGAGTCGCGGGTGCCCTCCTTGACCACGTGGGCGGTGTCGACCACGGGCCGCATGGTCAGGTGGGAGTAGGCGTTGTCGCGGTCGAGCTTGGCCTTGGCCCGCTTGGCCTCGCGGGAGGTCTCGTAGGTGCGGGCGTAGCTCTTGCTGGAACCGCTGGTGGGCAGGACGCCGTTGTAGACGGTCACGAACGCGTAGTCGCGGTCGCCGTCCTCGTAGACGTCGAAGTCGTAGTGGGTGTACGCGGTCTTGCCCACGTAGATGCCCCACGG
>NZ_VJVX01000255.1:0-515 GCF_008033685.1 Microbispora sp. CSR-4 | reverse complement strand
AAGGCGCGGCTGTTCGACGGCCGCTCCGGCGAGCCGTTCCCGCACCCGATCTCGGTGGGTTACATCTACATCCTGAAGCTGCTGCACCTGGTCGACGACAAGATTCACGCCCGGTCGACCGGTCCGTACTCGATGATCACCCAGCAGCCGCTGGGTGGTAAGGCGCAGTTCGGCGGCCAGCGCTTCGGTGAGATGGAGGTGTGGGCCCTGGAGGCGTACGGCGCCGCCTACGCGCTGCAGGAGCTGCTGACGATCAAGTCCGACGACGTCCAGGGCCGGGTGAAGGTCTACGAGGCCATCGTCAAGGGCGAGAACATCCCCGAGGCGGGCATTCCCGAGTCCTTCAAGGTCCTCATCAAGGAGATGCAGTCGCTCTGTCTCAACGTCGAGGTTCTCTCCAGCGACGGCATGTCGATCGAGATGAGGGACACCGACGAGGACGTCTTCCGCGCGGCGGAGGAGCTCGGCATCGACCTGTCCCGGCGTCCCCACGAGGGCGCGATGACCGTCGACGA
>NZ_VJVX01000254.1:0-515 GCF_008033685.1 Microbispora sp. CSR-4 | reverse complement strand
TCGACATGGTCGGCGGTGTCGTCGGCCTGGCTCGGCTCGTCAGTGGTCCCGGTGGTGTCGGGGGCGTAGTCGCTGGGGGCGCTGTCGCCGAGGTCTGCGCAGTGGTCGCTGACGTCGTCGTCGGTGGCCGGGTCGGTGTCTTCGGTGGCCGGGTCGGTGTCTTGGGTGGCCGGGGCAGCGGGGTCTTGGGTGGCCGGGTCGCTGGTGTCGTCGGCGGGGTGTGGGTTGTCGTCGGTGGGGTCGGTGGTTTCGGGGTCGGTGGGGAGGGATTCGGCGCTGACCACGACGAGGAGCTCGGCGGCGATCTTCTGCTCCAGCAGGGCGATCAAGGCGTCCGCCTGGCGCACCGTCAGCGGGCGGTCATCCCCCTGTGCCCTCAGCTTGGCGTACGCCTGCAACAACGCCATCAACCGGGCGCCGGCCTCACGCGGCAGGTAGAACTCCCCTTCCACGCCGCCGCCCTTGCCCGGGCGGACCCGCAGGAACCGCCGCCCGTAATCGGCCCGCTCATCCCG
>NZ_VJVX01000253.1:0-516 GCF_008033685.1 Microbispora sp. CSR-4 | reverse complement strand
GCCGGCCTCACGCGGCAGGTAGAACTCCCCTTCCACGCCGCCGCCCTTGCCCGGGCGGACCCGCAGGAACCGCCGCCCGTAATCGGCCCGCTCATCCCGTTCTTCCCCGTCGGGGTCCAGCACCGCCCGCAGGTGGCGGCCGGCCTTGGCGACCTCCGCCGCCCCGGCCTTGCCGGCCAGGTCCACCAAGATCGGCTCCGCCAGGGTGGCTTGCTCGTCGGTTAGTCCGGCGACGGCGGCGCAGATGGCCTCCACCACCCCGGCCGCCAGCTCCCCTGTGGCGAACTTCTCCCGCACCTTGGGGAGGCGCGGCAGTTCCGCGCCCAGGGTGAGCAGGCGGCCCGCACCACCCACCGTCATCCCGGCGGCGGTGCGTAGCCAGCAGCGGGTGGAGGCATGGCCATGCTGCCTGGCCTGACCTGCTCGGTGGACCCGGCCGACGCGGTCGGCCAGGGCGCTGGTGATCCGATCCCGGGCGAACAGCAACTCCTCCGCCTCGGCCAGGCACATGTCCAC
>NZ_VJVX01000252.1:0-519 GCF_008033685.1 Microbispora sp. CSR-4 | reverse complement strand
GGTGATGTTGGAGTTGCCGCTGCTCTGGTAGCCCTCGGTGGCGAGGATCTGGTAGTCGTGGCTGCCGAGCGACATGCCGGCGCGGGCCCAGGCGTCGAAGTGGTTGCCGATGGTGATGGTGCCGCCGGTCCGCTTCTGCTGCCGGACGCTCCAGTACTGGTTGAACGTCCGGGTGCCCTCGATGGACGGCTGGTTGTAACGCGTCGTCTGGTAGATGTCGTACGTGCCGCCGTCGGAGGTGACGGTGCCCTTGTACGTCCCGGTGGGCCGGTAGGTGCCCCAGTTCTCGACGATGTAGTACTCCACCAGCGGGTTCCTCGTCCACCCGTACAGCGCCAGGTAGGCGTTGCCCGAGGGGTTGAAGCTGCCCGAGTAGGTCACCGTACGGCGGCCGCCGGGGCTCCAGCCCTTGCCGGCGACGAAGTTGCCGGTGTTGCGCCAGGAGGTGCTGTAGTTTCCGCCGGAGCCCAGCTCCATGGAGACCGTGCCCTGGCTGTCGGTCCAGAACGAATAGAAGTA
>NZ_VJVX01000251.1:0-533 GCF_008033685.1 Microbispora sp. CSR-4 | reverse complement strand
GGGGCCGGGGATGGTGGGCTTGCCGGGTTCCAGGCCGTAGCCCATCTGCCCATCGGGGAATTTGTCCACGTAGAGGGTGATGCGGCGGACCTCGCCCGGTTCGCCCGCGGTCTTACTGGTGGTCGTGGGGGTGGTCTTGCCGGCGGGTTCCGCGGTGGCCTGACTCGCCACGGCGAACGGTGTGATCACGGCGGCTGCGGCCGCGCTGGTGGTGAAGACGCGCCGGGACAGCAGGCGCCGCGTCACATCACTGTTCTTCTCGGTCATGGTTCCCAATCGGTGACGGCGCTCGCCCACGTGCGGCGAGCTGGGGGGTGGTCCGTGACGCCGGCGGTGAGCCGGCCATGCCGATCCGGAGATCTGCGCGGAAAGATGCAGGGTCAGCCGCAGCTGATCGCGTTGTATGCGGCCTCGTAGGACGTGGTGACCTCTTTGCCGTTGATGAGCGACGTACCGGTCACGGTGGCCTTGCCCGCGCCGATCTGCCCGGCACGGGTGTTGAAGGACTGGTAGGCCTGCTTGCCCGGGGCCAC
>NZ_VJVX01000250.1:0-555 GCF_008033685.1 Microbispora sp. CSR-4 | reverse complement strand
CCACGACGCCCTCGCCCACCACCGCCACACCACCGGCCTCCCCGCCACCAGCCTCGCCTGGGGACTATGGGCCCACACCAGCACCCTCACCACCAACCTGACCTCGGTGGACCACGCGCGGATCAAGCGGACCGGGCTCAGCCCGCTCAGCGCCGCGCACGCACTCGCCCTGTTCGACGCCGTCGCCTTCCGCGACCCGGGCGTGCCCCTGGTCGTCCCTGCCGCCCTCACGGCCACGGCCGAGACGCCGCCGCCGCTGCTGCGCGGGCGTGCCCCTGGTCGTCCCTGCCGCCCTCACGGCCACGGCCGAGACGCCGCCGCCGCTGCTGCGCGGGCTCGTACGGCAGGCCCGCCCCGCCGTACGCGGCGCGGCGGCCGGGGGACCATCCCTCGCCGCCCGGCTGAACGGACTGACTCCGGACCAGCGGACCGAGGCCCTGCTCGACCTGGTCCGCACCGAAGTCGCCACCGTCCTCACCCACCCCGACCCCACCGCCATCCCCGCCGACCGACCCCTCATCGAACTCGGCCTCGACTCCCTCACCGCCGTCGAAC
>NZ_VJVX01000025.1:0-113205 GCF_008033685.1 Microbispora sp. CSR-4 | reverse complement strand
GCACGTCGCAGCCCAGAACCCGACCTCAAACTGCTACAACGAGAACGTCGCCTGACCGCGGGACCGCCGATCAAGTTCCACGAACGTCGGGACATCCTCCCTGGTCGGGGCAGGTCCTACTAACGAATGACTAACAAACGATCAAAAGGCCAGGTCCCGAATCTTGGGAACTGGCCTCTGGGCTGGTACTTCGTGGTGGGGCTACCAGGACTTGAACCTGGGACCTCTTCCTTATCAGGGAAGCGCTCTAACCGACTGAGCTATAGCCCCGCACCGCGCAACGAAGGTTACCGCATCCCGTATCCGGTGGCGAATCCGTCGTTCCGAACGAGGAAAAGCTTACCGTGTCCGGGCCCGTGGTCGTGCCATCGAGGCGCATTCGTACGGCGGGCCGCTCGTGTGGGCGGCCTGCCGCACCGGTGGGTCACTCGGCTTCGCTGAAGGTGACTTCGACACCGCCTACGAGGTCCGCGGAGATGTTGTAGATGACGGCACCGAGGGTGGACAGCGCGGTGATGAGCACGACGTTCAGCGCGCCCAGCAGAGCCGCGTACCCGAGGATGCGGACGGGCTCGAACCAGCTCGCGATGTCGATCGTACCGGCCCCGGCGCCGCCGGCGCCGCTGGTGAGCTGGTTGACGGTGTCGGTGATCGAGGAGAAGACGCCGAGCGCCGACAGCACGCCGTACAGCACGGCGACGGCCACGAAGAGCACGACGAAGCACACCAGCGACACGACGAAGCTGAACTTCATCGCCGACCACGGCTCGATCCTGCGCAGGACCAGGTGGGCCTTGCGCGGCGGACGCACGCCGAGCTGCTTCTTGTCCTTCTTGGCGGGCTCGGGCCGGTCTCCACCGGCAGGCCCGAAGCTCAGGCCGCGTACGGAGCCGCCGTCCACGGAAGGACGAGCGTTGTCCACAGACGGACGGCCGTTGTCCACAGAGGGTGTGGACGTACCGAGGCCGGCGGGCCGGGGATACTGCGCGGTCGCCCCACCGCTGTCGCCCCTGCCGTTGTCCGCCCTGCCGCCGTCCGGTCGGCCGTTCTCGGACCGGCCGTTCTCGGACGCGCCGTCCGAGCCCGGCTGCCGCTTCCACGGCTGGTCGGCGGCCGAGGTCCGGATGCGCATGGTGTCGTCGGCCTTCGCCTTGTCGGCGGCGGTCACGTCATCTCCTTCGGAAGCCACCTTGGCGACGCTACCGCCATCGTGCGCCCGTGCGGTAACGCCGTTCGAAGACGACGTCGGGCGGGCGCCCGAAGGTCTCTTGGCGCCGGGTGTCCGCGGTCCGCCGGTGTCACTCATGCCACGCCCTCATCTGACGGCTCGGGTGCGCATCCGCGAATCGTGCTGTGCTCAGCGATTCGCCCGCTACGCTCGCTCATGCCTCGCCTCCTGCCCCGTTCTCCTCGGTCTCCAACGACTCGGCGTTGCGAGCGAGGGCCACAACGCTGTCACCCTCGGCCAGATTCATCAAGCGGACGCCCATGGTCTGGCGGCCCGACTGCTTGATCTCACCGGCGCTGGTGCGGATCACCCCGCCCGCAGAGGTGATCGCGAAGACCTCGTCCTCGGGACGCACCATGACGGCTCCGACCAGCTTGCCACGAGAACTGACGATCTTCGCCGTCAATACGCCCTTGCCGCCCCGGCCCTGCACCGGGTACTGGTCGGCGGGTGTCCGCTTCGCGTACCCGCCCTCGGTCGCGATCAACACGTCGTCGCCGTCGCTCATGACGTTCATCGCGAGCAGTTCGTCGCCGTCCACGAACCGCATGCCGATCACACCGCTGGTGGCGCGGCCCATCGGGCGCAGCGCCTCATCCGAGGCGGTGAACCTGATCGACTGCGCGTTCTTGGACACGAGCAGCAGGTCGTCACCCTCGGAGACGAGACGGGCGGCGATCACCTCGTCATCCTCGCGCAGATTGATAGCGATCAGGCCACCGGATCGCGGCGAATCGTACTCGGACAGCCGCGTCTTCTTCACCAGGCCGCTGCGGGTGGCCAGCACCAGGTAGGGCGCGACGTTGTAGTCCCGCAGGTCCAGGATCTCCATCACGTGCTCGTCGGGCTGCATGGCGAGCAGGTTGGCCAGGTGCTGGCCGCGCGCGTCCCGGCCCGAGTCGGGCAGCTCGTACGCCTTGAAGCGGTAGACCCGGCCCTTGTTGGTGAAGGCCAGCAGCCAGTGGTGCGTCGTGGTGACGAAGAAGTGCTCCACGATGTCGTCCTGGCGGAGCTGCGCGCCCCTGACCCCCTTGCCGCCGCGCCGCTGCGCCCGGTAGAGGTCGGTGCTCGTCCGCTTGGCGTAGCCACCGCGCGTGATCGTGACGACCACGTCCTCCTCGGCGATCAGGTCCTCGATGGACATGTCGCCCTCGTACGCGGTGATCTCGGTCTTGCGCTCGTCACCGTACCTGGCGACGATCTCGCCGAGCTCGTCCGACACGAGCCGGCGCTGGCGGGGCTCGGAGGCCAGGATGTCCTGGTAGTCGGCGATCTGCGCCATCAGGCCGTCGTACTCGTCCTGGATCTGCTGCCGCTCCAGCGCGGCCAGCTTGCGCAGCTGCATGTCGAGGATGGCCTGCGCCTGGACCTGGTCGATGTCCAGCAGCGTCATCAGGCCGCCCTGCGCCTCGGCCGCCGACGGCGACCGCCGGATCAGGGCGATGACGTCGTCGAGCCGGTCGAGGGCCTTGAGCAGACCACGCAGGATGTGGGCCCGCTCCTCGGCCTTGCGCAGCAGGAACCGGGTCCGCCGGACCACGACCTCGATCTGGTGCGTGATGTAGTGCCGGACGAACTGGTCGAGGCGCAGCGTCCGCGGCACGCCGTCCACCAGCGCGATCATGTTCGCGCCGAACGTGGTCTGGAGCTGGGTGTGCTTGTAGAGGTTGTTCAGCACGACCTTGGCGACCGCGTCGCGCTTGAGCACGATCACGAGTCGCTGGCCGGTGCGCGAGGACGTCTCGTCGCGGACGTCCGCGATCCCGGTGATCTTGCCGTCCCTGACCAGCTCGGCGATCGTGAGCGCGAGGTTGTCCGGGTTCACCTGGTACGGCAGGGCCGTGACGACCAGGCACTGCCGTCCCTTGGCGTCCTCTTCGACCTCGACGACGGCCCGCATGATGATCGAGCCGCGGCCGGTGCGGTAGGCGTCCTCGATGCCGCGGCGGCCGACGATCAGCGCACCGGTCGGGAAGTCGGGACCCTTGACCCGCGCGAGCAGCCCGTCGAGCAGCTCCTCGTCGGTGGCCTCGGGGTTGTCGAGCGCCCACTTGACGGCCTCGCCGACCTCACGGAGGTTGTGCGGCGGGATGTTCGTCGCCATGCCCACCGCGATGCCGGCCGACCCGTTGACCAGCAGGTTCGGGAACCGCGACGGGAGGACGACCGGCTCCTGCGACCGCCCGTCGTAGTTGGGCTGGAAGTCGACGGTCTCCTTGTCGATGTCGCGGAGCATCTCCATGGCGATCGGCGCGAGACGGCACTCGGTGTACCGCATCGCGGCGGCCGGGTCGTTGCCCGGCGAGCCGAAGTTGCCCTGCCCGTCGACGAGCGGGTAGCGCAGCGACCACGGCTGCGCAAGCCGTACGACGGTGTCGTAGATCGACGTGTCGCCGTGGGGGTGATAGGAGCCCATGACGTCGCCGACGACGCGGGAGCACTTGAAGTAGCCGCGGTCGGGCCGGTAGCCGCCGTCGAACATCGCGTACAGCACACGGCGGTGCACGGGCTTGAGGCCGTCGCGGACGTCGGGCAGCGCGCGGGACACGATGACGGACATCGCGTAGTCCATGTAGCTGCGCTGCATCTCGGCCTGGATGTCGACCGGCTCGATGCGATCGGCGGGAGGCCCAGGCGGCGTGTTCACTTCCGTCACGAAAAGTCCTTCTGGTCGGCCACGCTTGCTCAGACGTCGAGGAAGCGGACGTCGCGTGCGTTGGTGATGATGAAGTTCCTGCGGGCCTCGACGTCCTCACCCATCAGCACGCTGAACAGGTCGTCGGCCTGCGCGGCGTCGTCGAGGGTGACCTGGCGCAGCACCCGGGTGTCGGGGTTCATCGTGGTGTCCCAGAGCTGGGAGGCGTTCATCTCGCCCAGACCCTTGAACCGCTGCACACCGTCGTGGAGCCGGGGGTCGCGCCGGCCGCGGGCGACGCCGTCCTCGATGATCGCGTCCCGCTCCCGGTCGGAGTACGCGTACGACGCGTCCTCGCCCTTGCGGTCCCACTTGATCTTGTAGAGCGGCGGCTGGGACAGGTAGACGTGCCCGGCCTCGATCAGCGGGCGCATGAAACGGAACAGCAGCGTCAGCAGCAGGGTCGTGATGTGCTGGCCGTCCACGTCGGCGTCCGCCATGAGGATCAGCTTGTGGTAACGCAGCTTCGAGATGTCGAACTCGTCGTGCACGCCGGTGCCGAGGGCCGTGATGAGCGCCTGGACCTCGTTGTTCTTGAGGACCTTGTCGATCCGGGCCTTCTCGACGTTCAGGATCTTGCCGCGGAGCGGGAGGATCGCCTGGAACTTGGGGTCGCGCCCGCCCTTGGCCGAGCCGCCGGCCGAGTCGCCCTCGACGATGAACAGCTCGCACTTCTCCGGCTCCGACCACTGGCAGTCGGCCAGCTTGCCGGGCAGGCCGCTGCCGCTCTCCAGCAGCGACTTGCGCCGGGTGAGGTCGCGGGCCTGCCGCGCCGCGATGCGGGCGCGGGCCGCCTGGAGCGACTTGTTGATGATCTCCTTGGCCTCGCCCGGGTTGCGCTCGAACCAGTCGCGCAGGTGGTCGTTGCAGGCCTTCTGGACGAACGACTTCGCCTCGGTGTTGCCCAGCTTCGTCTTGGTCTGGCCCTCGAACTGGGGGTCGGCCAGCTTCACCGAGATGATCGCGGCCAGGCCCTCACGGACGTCGTCACCGCTGAGGTTGTCGTCCTTGCCCTCCTTGAGGAACTTCTGCTCGCGCGCGTACCGGTTGACGATCGTGGTCAGCGCCGCGCGGAAGCCCTCCTCGTGGGTGCCGCCCTCGGCCGTGTTGATCGTGTTGGCGAACGTGTAGACCGACTCGGAGTAGGAGGCGTTCCACTGCATGGCGATCTCGACCGAGATGCCGTCGCCGTGCTCCTCGAAGTCGATCACCGAGTTGTGGATCGGCTCCTTCTTCGAGTTCAGGTGCTTGACGAAGTCGGACAGACCGCCCTCGTAGTGGTAGGTGACCACCTTGGGCGCGCCGTCGATGATGTGGTCGGGCCGCTCGTCGATCAGCGTGATCTTCAGGCCCTTGTTGAGGAAGGCCATCTCCTGGAACCGGCGCGCCAGCGTCTCGAAGTTCCACGTGGTCGTCTCGAAGATCGCCGGGTCGGGCCAGAAGCTGATCGTGGAGCCGTGCTCGTCGGTCGGCTCGCCCTTCTCCAGCGGGGCCGTCGGCTTGGCCATCACGTACTTCTGCCGCCACACGTGGCCGTCTGTGCGGACCTCGACCTCAAGTCGCGTCGACAGGGCGTTGACTACCGAGGCGCCCACGCCGTGGAGGCCGCCGGAGACGGCGTACGACTTGCTGTCGAACTTGCCACCGGCGTGCAGCACGGTGAAGACGACCTCGACGGCCGGCCTGCCCTCGGCGGCGACGATGCCCACGGGAATGCCGCGTCCGTGGTCCATCACGCGCACGCCGCCGTCGGCGAGCAGGGTGACCTCGATCAGGTCGTTGTAACCGGCCAGCGCCTCGTCGACGGCGTTGTCGACGATCTCGTAGACGAGGTGGTGCAGCCCGCGCTCACCGGTGGAACCGATGTACATGCCGGGGCGCTTGCGGACCGCTTCCAGCCCTTCGAGAACGGTGATAGAGCTAGCGTCGTAGGACAAGTGCGAAATCCTCCTGCCGCGGACACGCGGCGGGCGACACCGTGGAATGGCTGCCCCTGCCGTGCCCGTCACCGTCGTGAGTGCCCCGATGCGCACACCCAGGGGATGTCGGCCCGTGGGACCGGGGTGACGCAAACCGGACGTGTCCTTGAGTCCATCTGCATTCTACCGGTCCGAGAGACAACAGGTGGCATTCACGGGGGCTGTGATGCCCTGTCGCTTGACGATCATGTTTCTGAGCACCCCCCACACGGAACGGGGGTCGAAGCCTCAGACGCGATTTTGGGCCGGTTCGGGGTCTCCGCGGGTCGGTTCGCGGCTCCCCGTGGGCCGATCCGGCGGGCCGTCGCGCGGCCGGTCCCGGGGTTCGTCACGGACCGACGCGGCGTTTCACCACGGTCGGTTCGAGGTTGGTCGCCGACCGGGCTTGCCTTTCGCCACGGCCGCTCCGGCTTACGTCCGGCGGGTGTCGCCTAACGGGTCCGAGGTTCGGTCGCCCCCGTCAGCCGTACGTGTCGCCCGGCCCACGACTCCCGCGTACGCGCAGGCCGCCCTCCGGGCGGGGGCCCGCGCCGGGGCCGTGCACCTTGACCCGGGTCACGGTGCCGTCGCCGAGCTCCTCGTTCAGCCGCCTGACCAGCGTGGACGCGAGGAGCCTGACCTGGGTCGCCCAGGCGGTCGAGTCGGCGGCGACCACCACCTCGCCGTCCTCGAAGCTCTCCGGCCTGGTGTGGGCGGCCAGGTCGGGGCCGACGATCTCCGCCCAGCGGCCGAACACCCCGCCCACCGCGACCGGCTGTTCCCATCCCCGGGCGGCGAGCAGGTCGCGGATCGCCCGGCCGAACGGCAGCGGATCGCCGGAGTCACGCCGCGCGCCGCCCGGCCCGGAACGGCGACGGGGCTCGCTGCGGGGGAGCTGCCCCCGCTTCAGCGCGTCGGCCTTCGCCTGGGCCAGCTTCTCCCGCGCCAGCGCGGCGCCTCGCGCGGCCGAGCCCTGCGGGGATTGTCCACCGCCTGTGGATATCTCATCGGACACGGGTCACGCTCCCTTCCATCACGTCGAACCGGGCACCGGCCAGCTCGGGCGGCACGTCGTCCGGCACCGCCGCCGTGATGAGCACCTGCTCGGCCGGGGCGACGATCTCGGTGAGCCGCCTGCGCCGCTGACCGTCCAGCTCGGCGAAGACGTCGTCCAGGATCAGCACGGGGTCGCCGCCGTCGGCCCGCAGCAGGTCGTAGGCGGCGAGCCGCAACGCGAGGGCGAACGACCACGACTCGCCGTGGCTCGCGTAGCCCCGGGCCGGCAGCTCGCCCAGCCGCAGCAGCAGGTCGTCGCGGTGGGGGCCGACGAGGGTCACGCCGCGTTCGAGCTCCGCCTGACGCGCCTCCGCGAGGCCCCCCCGCAGGTGCTCGGCCAGTAGTTCCCGGTTTGTCCCCAGGGTGGGGATATCTGTGGATAACCCCGACGGCCGGTATTCGAGATCGGCGAGTCCGGACGACGGGGCGAGAGTGGCGTACGCCTTCGCCGCGAGCGGACGCAGCGCGTCCACCAGGTGCAGCCGCGCCGCCAGCAGCTCCGCGCCATGGCGCACCAAGTGGGAATCCCAGACTTCGAGCGTGCTCAGGACGTCTCCCGCGCCGGCGGCGGCGAAGGCCGCGTCGTCCTCCTGCCTGCGGCCGCCGCGCCGCCGTCCCGCCCGCGTCGCCGCGGCCGTACGCAGGAGCGCGTTGCGCTGCTTGAGCACCCGCTCGTAGTCGGCGCGCACACCCGCGAACCTGGGGACGCGGGCGACGAGCAGGTCGTCCATGAACCGGCGGCGCTCGGACGGGTCGCCCTTGACCAGCGCGAGGTCCTCCGGGGCGAACAGCACGGTCCGCAACAGGCCGAGGGCGTCGCGCGGCCGGGGGACGGGGGAGCGGTTCACCCTGGCGCGGTTGGCCCGGCCCGGGTTGATCTCGATCTCGACCAGCGCCCGGCGGTCGTCCCTGACCACCGCCGCGCGCACGATCGCCCGCTGCGCGCCGTGCCGTACGAGCGGCGCGTCGGTGGCCACGCGGTGGCTCGAATGGGTCGCGACGTAGCCGAGCGCCTCGACCAGGTTGGTCTTGCCCTGCCCGTTCGGCCCGACGAACGCCGTCGCCCCCGGTTCCAGCACGAGTTCGACCTCCGGGTATGACCGGAAGTCGGTGAGGGACAGGCTCGCCACGTGCACCCCGCCAGGCTAGTGCCGGTGCCCGGCCTTCGTGTCCCGGCCGCGACGTCCTGTGGAGAAACGGCTCGCTGTGGAGAAACGGGCCGGTGCGGGGTGGTTCGTCCACAGCCTGTGGAAGATCAACGCCTGAAGAGCCGTCGACCGGCGACCAGACTCGGCAGAAGGCCCGGATCGCCCTGTGTACGGACGAGTCCGGCGGGCGAGCGATCAGGCCCAGACGTCCGACGAGCTGTCCGGCTCGGTCCGCCGGGCCGCGCTCGCGCGGGACCGCCTCGCCGACGAGGACAGGTCATCCGGGCGAGCCCCCCGGCGTCCACAGGGTGTGGACGCCGCCCGTGAACGCCGCCCGTGAACGTCGGCCGGCAAACGTGGGCCGGGAACGTCGAGGCGCGTCAGCCCTCGACCTCGACCGGCGGGGTGACGTCGGCGCCGGGGGCGTCGGCGCCCTTGCCGGTCTGGCCCTCGGCGGAGGCGACCGCGTGCCCGCCGAACTGGTTGCGCAGCGCCGCGACCATCTTCATCGCCGGGGAGTCGGCCTGGCGCGAGGCGAAACGCGCGTACAACGCGGCCGTGATGGCCGGCAGGGGCACCGCGTGGTCCACGGCCGCCTGGACCGTCCACCGGCCCTCGCCGGAGTCCTCCGCGTAGCCCTTCAGCTCGGAGAGGTCGGGGTCCTCCTCCAGCGCCCGCACCAGCAGGTCGAGCAGCCAGGACCGGATCACCGTGCCGTGCCGCCAGCTCTTGAACGTCTCGGGGACGTTGGTGACGGCGTCGCTGGCCTCCAGCAGCTCCCAGCCCTCGGCGAAGGCCTGCATCATGCCGTACTCGATGCCGTTGTGGACCATCTTCGCGAAGTGGCCCGCGCCCACGCCGCCCGCGTGGACGAAGCCGTCCTCGCCCTCCGGCTTGAGCGTCTCGAAGATCGGCATGAGCCGGCGGACGTGCTCCTCCTCGCCACCGGTCATCAGGGCGTAGCCGTACTCCAGGCCCCAGACGCCGCCGCTGACGCCCACGTCGACGAAGCCGATGCCGTGGGTGCCGAGGTCGGCCGCGTGCCGCTGGTCGTCCAGGTAGTGCGAGTTGCCGCCGTCGATGACGATGTCACCCTCCGACAGCAGCTCGCGCAGCTGCTCGACCGTGCTGCGTGTGGGCTTCCCCGCGGGGACCATGACCCAGACCGCGCGCGGCGCCTGAAGCCTCTCGACGAGCTCCTTCAGGCTGCTCACGTCGCTGATGGAGGGATCACGGTCGTAGCCGACGACGTCGTGCCCGCCGCGCCGCAGTCGCTCGGCCATGTTCCCGCCCATCTTGCCGAGCCCGATCATGCCGATCTGCATCTGAGCCACCCCTCAAACGTCTGCGTCGTCCACGGAGGCACGCGTACCCATGCACAAGGGGTCCATGCCCGCAGGAGATCGTACGCCCGGGGTGTTCGGGCCGTGTCAGCTGGACAGGCGGATGGGCATGATGAGGTAGCGGTAGTCCTCGCTGCCCCCGTCGTCCACAGGCTTGCCCCCGGTGAGGATGGCGGGCTTGGTCGGCGTGGTGAACTGCAGCCGCGCGACGTCGGAGTCGATCGCCCCCAGGCCCTCCAGCAGGAACTGGTGGTTGAAGGCGATGTTGATCTCGTCGCCGTCGAAATCGACCGGCAGCGCCTCCACAGCCTGTGCCTCGTCGCCGCTGCCGGCCTCCAGGACGACCTCTCCGCCGCGGAAGGCCAGCCGTACGGGGGTGTTGCGCTCGGCGACCAGCGCGACGCGCTTGACGGCCTCGACGAACGAGGCTGTGGACAGGTCCGCGCGGGCGGAGAACTCGGTGGGCAGCAGCGAGCGATATTTGGGGAACTCGGGGTCGAGCAGCCGGGTCGTCGTCCGCCGTCCGGAGCTGGAGAACCCGATCATGCCCTCGCCGGTGCCGCCGGCAGAGCTCAGCGCGATCTCGACCTCCGCGCCCGTGCCGCCCAGCGCCTTCGCCGTGTCCGCCAGCGTACGGCCCGGGATCATCGCGATGGCCTGGAAGTCCGGCTGCTCGGGCTGCCACTTCAGCTCGCGTACGGCGAGGCGGTAGCGGTCGGTGGCGGCGAGGGTCACCGTGTCGCCCTCGATCTCCATGCGTACGCCGGTGAGCATCGGGAGGGTGTCGTCCTTGCCCGCGGCGACGGCCACCTGGCCGACGGCGGAGGCGAACACGTCGCTGCCGACCCGTCCGGCGGCGGGCGGCATGGCCGGCAGGGACGGGTAGTCCTCCACAGGCATGGTGAGAAGTGTGAACCGGGCGCTGCCACAGGTGACGACGGCCTTGGCGCCGTCCACGACCAGCTCGACCGGCTGTGCGGGGAGCGCGCGGGTGATCTCGGCGAGGAGCTTGCCGGAGACCAGCACCACTCCCGGCTCTCCGGTCTGCACTTCGAGGGTCACCTCCGCGGAGACCTCGTAGTCGAAGCCGGAGAGCTTCAGCCGCTGGTCGTCGGTCACCTCCAGCCGCATGCCGGCGAGCACCGGCACCGAGGGACGGGCCGGAAGGCTCCGTGCCGTCCACGCCACGGCCTCGGCGAGCACGTCGCGATCGATCCGGAACATCACGTGGATCAGCCTCCTGGGTGTCGCTGCTTCGTCAAGTCTTCACTCTCCCGCACCTGTGCGCCTCCAGAACCCCTTCTATGGTTCTTGAGTTCTTAGGGAGAGAGATACAAGTCGTCTCATTAGGCAGTGTGGATATGTGGATGTCGAGCATTTTCGCAGCTCAGCGGAGCTGATTCATCCACTGCCGGTGTGGGGGAAACGTGGACGGACCCCCTGTGGACTGTGGGCGGCCGCGCTGTGCCCACACCCGTTCCCCAGGCGGAGTGCCCTCTGTCCACGAGTAATCCACGAGGTTTCCACCGGTTGTCCACGGGGTAAAAGGGACACCTGAGTTGTGTGTGACGTGTACGCACAGGGCGTCCCCAGGTCGTCCACGGGTATTCCCCAAACGATCCCCAGGTTCTCCCCAAAGTTGTCCCCAAGTGGGGACGGCGTGTTGGAGGGCCGGAGAGGGTGGGGGTATCGCGACGGAGCCGCCGCCGAGGGCGGCGTTTTTGATCCACAGAGTTATCCACAGCTGTGTACTAAGCGTTGCGTGCCCGCTGCTTGATCCGTGTCGTCAGCTCGTTGACCTGGTTGTACATCGAGCGCCGCTCCGCCATGAGCGACCGGATCTTACGCTCCGCGTGCATCACGGTGGTGTGGTCGCGTCCCCCGAACTGCTGGCCGATCTTCGGCAGCGACAGGTCGGTCAGCTCGCGGGCCAGATACATGGCGATCTGGCGGGCGGTGACCAGGGCGCGCGAGCGTGAGCTTCCACACAGGTCGTCGAGCGACACACCGAAGTATTCGGCGGTTGTGGACATGATGAGGGAGATGGTGATCTCCGGGCTCGCGTCCTCGCTGATGAGGTCCTTGAGGACGATCTCGGCGAGCTGGATGTCCACGGACTGCCGGTTGAGGCTGGCGAACGCGGTGACCCGGATGAGCGCGCCCTCGAGCTCGCGGATGTTGGTCGCGATGCGGCTGGCGATGTACTCCAGCACGTCGGGCGGCGCGGCCAGGCCCTCCTGGATCGCCTTCTTGCGCAGGATCGCGATGCGGGTCTCCAGCTCGGGCGGCTGGACGTCGGTGATCAGCCCCCACTCGAACCGGTTGCGCAGCCGGTCTTCCAGCGTCACGAGCTGCTTGGGCGCCCGGTCGCTGGAGATGACGATCTGCTTGCTGGCGTTGTGGAGGGTGTTGAAGGTGTGGAAGAACTCCTCCTGCGTCTGCTCCTTGCCCTCCAGGAACTGGATGTCGTCGACAAGGAGGATGTCCACAGCCCGGAAGCGGGAGCGGAACCCGTCGGCCTTGTGGTCGCGGATGGAGTTGATGAAGTCGTTGGTGAACTCCTCGGAGCTCACGTACCGCACCCGGGCGCCGTCGTACAGGCTCTGCGCGTAGTGGCCGATCGCGTGCAGCAGGTGGGTCTTCCCCAGCCCTGAGTCGCCGTAGATGAACAGCGGGTTGTACGCCTTGGCGGGGGCCTCGGCGACCGCGACGGCGGCGGCGTGCGCGAAGCGGTTGCTGGCGCCGATGACGAACGTCTCGAAGGTGTACTTGGCGTTCAGCCGGGCCGGCTCGCCGGAGGTGCGGCCACTGCGGGCGTCCCAGCGGTTCTGCCCGGGGCCGCCCGGCACAGAACCGGGTACGGCGCCTGGCACCGGGCCCGGCACGGGACCGGAGGACACGGGGCCGGATGCGGGACCGGCCACTGGGCCCGGCACCGGCTCGGGCTTGGGCGCGGCGGGCGGCTCGGGGGAGTAGCCGCCGGGCCGCTGCGCGTGGTCCGGCGGGGACATGTGCTGCGGAGGCTGTGGATACTGCTGGCCCTGTGGATAATGCGGCTCGGCGTCGCGGCGGATCGGGCCGTCCTCAGCTAAGGGAAAGCGCGGAGCCTGCGGACGGGGCTGTGGATAATCTGTGGACGGCGCCTGTGGACGATGATCGGCCGGCGACGCCGCGGCGGGGTCCGAGGCGGCGGGCAGACCGGCGCCGGGATCCACCATCACGGCGATCCGCACGGGCCGGCCGAGCTCCTGCGACAACGCGTGCACGATCAGCGGGCGCAGCCGTACCTCGATGACCTCCTTGGCGAAGTCGTTGGGGGCCGCCAGGAGAATCGTGTCGTTGATGAGGCCGGAGGGCTGCGTCATCTGGAGGAACGCGCGCTGCTGCCCCGAGACGCCCTCGTCGAGCAGGGTCCTGAGCGCCCGAGCCCATACAGCGTTGAGATCGACGCCTTCCATGGCTCGGCCCCTCCTCTCGTTACGCGGCCCCGCTCGCCCGCCGCGATCCGTGTCGTTTCTCAGTCCTGTGCGCCTCGCCGCACCGGTCCTCGTCCGGCTGCCATCCACATATGATCCACACGATGTGCACAGCCCGTGCATTCTCCCCGGGCACATTCACGCTGATGGGGGGAAGGGCCGGACGGCCGACGGTAGCGGTGTGCGCAACCTGCGTTCAAGGCGTTGTCCACAGCCTAACGGCCCATGGTCGCTCGCCGTACTCGCTTGCCGTCACGTGTGCCGGTTTGACCTGACGTACGGTGGGCCCGTAACGTATCCCGGTCGGCTAATCACGCGACGGCTTTTTCGCATGCCCGCGCATCTGACGAGCCGTGACCTTGGAATGTACCGCGCCCGCGGAACGCCGCGGACGTACCCGAAGCATGGAGCCCACCCGTGAGCAAGCGTACTTACCAGCCGAACAACCGTCGCCGCGCGAAGACCCACGGCTTCCGGCTGCGCATGCGCACCCGGGCCGGCCGCGCCATCCTGGCCGCGCGCCGCCGCAAGGGCCGCGCCGAGCTGACGGTCTGACGACCAGACGCCGCCCGCCCGTGCCGAGCGGAGCGGGCGGCCATACGTCGAGGAAGGCCCGGTGCTGCCGTCCGCGTCCCGCATGCGGCGGGGTGACGAGTTCGCCGACGCGATTCGCCGTGGGCGTCGCGCCGGGCGTCCGACCCTGGTCGCACACCTGAACCTGCGTGACGCCGACGAGCCACCGCTGGTCGGCTTCGTCGTGAGCAAGGCAGTCGGTGGCGCCGTGGTGCGGAACCAGGTCAGGCGCAGGTTGAGACACCTTGTGCGGAGCCGTCTGCCACTGCTGCCGAGAGGTAGCCTTCTGGTGGTACGCGCCAATCCACCGGCCGCGTCCGCGCGCAGCGAGCACCTGGCCGCCGAACTCGACGTCGCGCTGAGTCGTTTACTCCGGCGGCGTGGGTCCGATTCCCGGACCCCGACGGATGGACGGTCATGACAGCGCAGCAACCGACTCCGGCCGCGACGGCCGGGGAGGCCGATCGGCCCGCGACCGGGCCGGTCGCTCGCGTGCTGCTCGCGATCATCCGGTTCTACCGTGCCTTCATCAGCCCGATGCTGGGGCCGAGGTGCCGGTTCGAGCCGTCCTGCAGCGCCTATGGTCTGGAAGCCGTCGCCGTTCATGGAGCGGCGCGCGGGGCATGGCTGACCGTCAGGCGTATCGGACGGTGTCACCCGTTCCATCCTGGAGGTTTCGACCCGGTGCCCCCACGCCGAGTCCGGTCTCACGACGAAACGCAAGGGAGCTAGCTCGGTGGAGCTGCCATTCCTGAATTGGCTGTATACGGCGGTGGCCTGGGTGATCACCCAGATCCACGCCGGCTACAGCACTTTCATCCCCTCCAGCAGCGGTCTCAACTGGGCGCTGACCATCATCACGCTGACCGTGCTGATGCGTCTGCTGATCTTCCCGCTCTTCATGAAGCAGATGCGCTCGTCGCGCAAGATGCAGGAGCTGGCGCCCAAGGTCCAGGAGCTGCGCAAGAAGTACAAGAACGACAAGCAGCGCATGAACCAGGAGGTCATGCGGCTGTACCAGGAGGCCGGGGCCAACCCGCTCGGTGGCTGCCTCCCGATCGTCGCGCAGTTCCCGATCTTCATCTCGATGTTCACCGTGCTGCGGGCCATCGCCGAGGACCGGGCCGTATTCGGCATGACCAAGGAGCTGGTGAACAGCGCGCGTGCCGCGCATGTCCTCGGCGCGCCGCTGGCCGCGAAGTTCTTCGACAGCGCCGAGGTCATCCGGAGCCTCGGCGCCCAGCCGGTGACGACGAAGATCGTCCTCGCCTGCTTCGTGGCCATCAGCTCGTGCACCACGTTCCTCACCGTCCGGCAGAGCGTGAAGCGTTCGATGGCGCAGATGCCGGACAACCCCATGGCGCAGCAGCAGAAGATCCTGATGTACATCTCGCCGCTGTTCGCCGTCTTCAGCCTGAACTTCCAGCTCGGTCTGATCCTCTACTGGGTGACCACCAACCTGTGGACACTCGGCCAGCAGCACTGGTTCTACAGCCGTCACCCGATGCCGGTCGTGGACGAGAAGGGCAACATCACCACTCCCGAGCCGACGAACGGCATCTTCACCAAGCTGGTGGGAAAGCCCAAGGCGCCGGCGCAGCCTGAGCCGGAACCCGCCCCCAAGATCGTCCGTCAGCAGCCGACGCGCCAGCCCCGCAGCAAGCGCACCGGCAGCAAGAAGTCGTAGGAGAAGGAGAGTCCGGACGTGACCGAAGCTGAGGAGACCCTCAAGCCTGCTCCCGACATCGAAGCCCTGGAACAGGAGGGCGAGATCGCGGCGGACTACCTGGAGGGCCTGCTCGACATCGCCGACCTGGACGGCGACATCGACATGGACGTCGAGGGAGACCGTGCCGTGGTCTCGATCGTCGGCGTCAAGGGCGATGAGCTCGTGGGACCCGGCGGCGAGGTGCTGGAGGCGCTGCAGGAGCTGACGCGCCTGGCCGTGCACCGTCAGACGGGGGAGCGTTCGCGGCTCATGCTCGACGTGGGCGGCTATCGGGAGCGGCGCCGTGCCGAGCTCACCAAGGTGGGCACCGCGGCCGCCGAAGACGTCAAGCGCACCGGCGAGCCGAAGGCGCTCAAGCCGATGACGCCGTTCGAGCGCAAGATCGTTCACGACGCGGTCGCCGCGGCGGGCCTGCGCAGCGAGTCCGAGGGCGAGGAGCCCCGCCGCTTCGTGGTGGTCCTGCCCGCCTGACCGCTCTCACAGTTCCGACAGTTTCGACGCGGGGAAGCCGCCGGTCCCGACATCCGGGACCGGCGGCTTTTCCGTCCTGTACGTCCCTTCCCGCCCTCCCGCTCTGGCCGGGTCCGCACCGCAGGCCGTCGCCGAGAGGGAAGGACGGTTACCCTTGGCCAAGAGCGTTCCTGGATGAGTGAAGTGATGACGGAGAGCAACGAGCTGCCCGAGGCGCCCCCGGTGGCCCGGGAGATTTTCACCGGCGAGGCGTTGGAGCGGGCTCGGGTGTTCGCCGAGTTGCTCGCCGGGCCGGGCGTGGTGCGGGGACTGCTGGGGCCGCGCGAGGTGCCCCGCATCTGGGACCGGCACCTGCTGAACTGTGCGGTCGTGGAGGAGGCGGTCCCGCCGGACTCGACGCTGATCGACATCGGCTCGGGCGCCGGCCTGCCCGGCCTTGTGCTCGCGATCGTCCGGCCCGACGTGACGGTGACGCTGCTGGAGCCGCTGCTGCGTCGCACCGTGTTCCTGTCGGAGTGCGTCGAGGCGCTCAAGCTCGACAACGTGGAGGTGCTGCGCGGGCGGGCCGAGGAGCTCGCCGGCAAGCGCGTCTTCGACGTGGCGACGGCGCGGGCGGTCGCGCCGCTCGACCGTCTGCTGTCGTGGTCGATGCCGCTGCTACACGAGGGCGGGGAGTTGCTCGCGATGAAGGGGGAGCGGGCACAGGAGGAGCTGGACGCCGCCCGCCCCCGGTTGGATTCGTTCGGCGTGAGGCACGTCGAGTTGGCCACAGTGGGGCGCGGTAGGGTCGAGCCGCCCGCGACCCTCGTTCGCGTCGTCGCCGGACGATCTCCGCGAACGGAAACGCGGAGGCGACGAAAGAGGTGAGCCGGTGGCGGACGCCGGATCAGGCGGTGTGACAGCGGGCCTGGGTTGGCCGGAGACTCGGCTCCCCCTACGCTGGGAGATCGCGACAGCAGGCCGGTCCTCCGGGGTGGGCTGGCCTCGTCCCCCTGTCTCGCCGGTCGAAAGGACGACGACCGTGTCCCAGACCCCCCTTAACCCTGGCGATTCGCCGCTGGTACGAGAGGCACTGAGTTCTGTGGTTTCACGTGAAACAGCCGCCACGCCCCCGCAGGCGGCTGCGCCTTCCGTCGGTTACTCGACGCGCGACGAGGGGTCCTGGCCCCGGCCTTCCCGGTGTCGCGTGATGACGGTGGCCAACCAGAAGGGCGGCGTGGGGAAGACCACTACGGCGGTCAACCTCGCGGCAGCGCTGTCCATGCACGATCAGCGCGTTCTCGTGGTCGACCTCGACCCGCAGGGCAACGCGTCTACGGCGTTGGCGACCGAACACCGGTCCGGGATGCCGTCGGTGTACCAGGTGCTCGTGGACGACATGCAGCTGTCGCAGATCGTGAAGCCGGTCCCCGACATGCCCAACCTGTTCTGCGCTCCGGCGACGCTCGACCTTGCGGGCGCGGAGATCGAGCTGGTTCCGATGGTCGGCCGGGAGACCCGTCTGCGGCGGGCGCTCGCCTCGTTCGACTCGATGGAGTTCGACTACATCCTCATCGACTGCCCGCCGTCGCTGGGCCTGCTGACCGTGAACGCCATGGCGGCGGCGCAGGAGGTGCTGATCCCCATCCAGTGCGAGTACTACGCCCTGGAAGGGCTCACACAGCTCCTGCAGAACGTGGAGCTGGTGCGCGCCCACCTCAACCAGACGCTGTCGGTCTCCACCATCCTGCTCACGATGTACGACGGGCGCACCCGGCTCGCCTCTCAGGTGGCCGAGGAGGTGCGCTCCCACTTCGGAGACACCGTGCTCGACGCCGTCATCCCCAGGAGCGTCCGCGTCTCCGAGGCCCCCAGCTACGGCCAGTCGGTCATGACGTACGACCCGGGTTCGAGCGGGGCACTGGCCTACATGGGCGCCGCTCGCGAGATCGCCTACCGTGCGGCGGCCCTCACCGGCGCTTGACAGAGCCCGCACAGACGGCAGGAGAGACGGCGGCGTGTGGACGAGCACGCGCCGGCGAAGCGTTCCCGGCCCCGGCGCAGCCAACGCGCCGGGGCAACCCCGGAGAGACAGCACCGACGCGAGGCGCCACAACGGCACCCGCTGCTGTGCCGTGACGCCCTGGGCGGCCACAGCCGCCGCATGTGCCGGTTGTGACAGGCAAGGGTTCAGGCATCTGATGGCATCGGGACGTTCACGGATTCGAGCGCCACAGACTTAGGGACGCTGCTCTGGCGGGGGACGTCGGTTTGGCCCAGCCCGCCGACGACGGCTTACAGAGCCGGCGGTCGACCGGCTTCTCCGGATGTCGGTGTCTAGGACCTCACTGCGCTGGAAGCAACCTCCGCTCCTCGCGAAGCCTGCTCCACCCGCGCGAATTCCTCGCGAAACCCGCTCCGCTCCACCCAGAAATTGCTCGCAGGCCCGGAGCTTGCCTGGGGTCAGGTCTGGGCCTGCGCTGCGGTCCTCGACCTCTTCCGCTCCGCTCCTTACGTACGACCCCACACGCTGCTGTTCGGCGGTGGGCTGTCCACAGCTGGGACGCGCGTCGACTCATGGCGGGGCTTCGCAGCGGTACTCTCTCCTGGTGTGTGCGTGCCGGTGCCCAGTGACCGCGAGTCGCTGGGCATTGGCTTCTGTGCGGGTGCGGGCGTGAAGGAGCAGCGGGGAGCCAGCAGCGTCGGGGACTGGGCAAGGGTCTTGGGGCACTGATCCCCACGGGACCGATCGTCGATCCGGCGTCCACGGCGAGCGCTCCGCCTCTCGGTCTCCAGCCGACCGCGCCGGGCACGCCGGCGACGGGCCTGCGTCCGGTGGAGGGCGCCTACTTCCAGGAGATCGAGGTCGACTCCATCTCCCCGAACCCACGGCAGCCGCGAGAGGTGTTCGACGAGGACCGGCTCGACGAGCTCGCGGCGTCCATCAAGGAGGTCGGCCTGCTGCAGCCGGTCGTCGTCCGCGCCGTGGAGGACGGCCGTTTCGAGCTCATCATGGGGGAGCGGCGGTGGCGCGCCTCGCAGATCGCCGGGCTCGACCGCATCCCCGCGATCGTCCGGAGCACCCAGGACGACGAAATGCTCCGCGAGGCGCTGATCGAGAACCTCCAGCGGGAGCAGTTGAACGCCCTGGAGGAGGCGGCGGCCTATCAGCAGCTTCTGGACGACTTCGGAGCCACTCACGAGGTGCTGGCCAAGAAGGTCGGACGGTCGCGCTCGCACATCAGCAACACCCTGCGACTGCTGAACCTTCCTCCCGAGGTGCAGCGCCGGCTGGCGGCCGGGATCATCAGTGCCGGGCACGCGCGGGCGCTGCTGGCGTTGAACGACCCCGCCGCCCAGGAGCACCTGGCGACCCGGATCGTGGCCGAGGGGCTGTCGGTCAGGACCGTCGAGGAGATCGTTGCTCTGGGCGAGGCGACCGCGGGGCCGGCTCCACGCAAGCCCCGGGCGAAGAAGCCGACCGCCCCGGCACTGCGCGATCTGGCGGATCGCCTCTCGGACCACTTCGAGACGAAGGTGAAGGTCGATCTCGGCAGCCGGAAGGGTCGCATCGTGGTCGAGTTCTCCACGATCGACGACCTGGAGCGCATCATCGACACGATGGCACCGGATGCCGCCCACGCGATGCGCAGCAGGGGCATCACAGCGGAGTGACCGCAGCGCCTGCGGCAGGAAGACCGCGCCCCCATGGTCCTGGGGGCGGCGAGGGCGGCATCCAGGTGGGTGCTGCCCTCGCGGCGTTTCCGGCCCAGGCGCAGGCAATGGCCGTCACTGCACACCCACCGATGCCGCCGCACCCGCCGCAGCAGCTACAGGCACCCTGCCGCAGGTTTCACGTGAAACATCGCGCCCCGGCGCCCCCGTAAATTGAGCCTGAGGTCGTGTGTCGCCCCCATTGCAGCAGGCTCGCAGCCCGTCCGCTCACCGGCCTCCTGGACAACCAGCCGTCTCCGGCGGCCATGGCCTTCCTTTGAGGTACGAACGTGGCCACGTCGCGTGCGCACACCTCGGCCGTGGCGGGAGACAGATGCGAGCTCTCGTCGCCCGCACCAATGCCTGACCATGCCCCGCTGTGCTCCTGGCAGATTGCCGACCGGGCTTCCCGGCGCTCACACGGGTTGGCCGGCCGTAGGAGGCCAACCGCATGGCTGTGCCCGTGCCCTCCGGCAGCCGGCCGCCCGTTGATCGGCGCCGGGTAATGGGATCTCCACGGGCCTCAGCGCAGGTGCCGACGGCGAGCACGGCGGTCGCCTTGGGCGTGAGGCGGTCGAGCCACTCGCTGGTGGTCATCGGCTGACCGGTGTCGGGGCTGGATCGGTCACTGCGCCGGAAGGAACCTCCGGTCCTCGCGAAGCCCGCTCCGCTGGGCCTTCGCTGCGGTCCTTGCTCCCTTCCGCTCCGCTCCCTCCACCCGGTGAACGTAGACGGCGTACTGACGTACGTCCATTCGAGCCGCCCTGGCGGGGCCGACGGGGTTGATCGGCGCCCGAGAGCGGAGTAGAGCAGAGCAATCGCCTCCTGCGGTGAGGTCTCCACGAGGTACGCCCCGGCCCGGCCGCCACGGCGCCCGGGAGCCTCTGACGACACGCCTCGGGCCGTTCGGTGTCGTCCCCCGAACCTCGCCGGACGCCCATGGTCGAGATCATCCCAAGCCACCTCGGCGGCCCTGAGAGTTCCTACGCCTGACGAGTCCTGCACCAGCGACCCGACGCCTTGTTCGAGCGCCCCAGCGCAAGAGTCAGACGCATCTCCCGGCTGCCGAGGCGGGGACGGACGGCCGCCGGTGTGCCGGGCCCGATGGGAGGGGGCGTGGGCTCGGGGAGGCAGCGTGGACCCGGGGGAGAAGGCTAGGAGGAGAGGGGCGGCCCTTCGTGTCTGCTTCCGATGGGCCGCCGCGGAAACCTACTCCGTCGTTCCTGCTGCTCGTCGCCGTGCCCAACGCTCTCGTCCTGGCCGGGTAATCGGCCTGTGGCGGCGGATGACGCGCGGCACGCTCGACCGGGACGAACTGGAGGTGCGTTGACGGCGGCGGCGACCGCCGAACCGCTCGTGTACGTGCAAGCAGATCATGCGCAACATCCACGTCGATCGGACAGCGTCGACCAGCCGACGATGCCCAGGGGGCACTGGAGCCTCGATGCCGAGCGGCAAAGGTGTCGTGACGGAGTTGCCAAGTGGTGGCGGGGTCGTAGGTGGTGTGAGTGTTGTGGCAGCCGTTCAGGGGGATGCCGTCGAGGGCGGATAGGCGCGTCAGCTTCGTCGGGGCCGCCCCTGGAGTCCGTGCGTCAACCATTGTCCGGGCTAGGGAGCGGAGCGGAAGGGATCGAGGACCGCAGCGAAGGCCCAGCGGAGCGGGCTTCGCGAGGACCGGAGGTTCCTTCCGGCGCAGTGACCGGAACCCGGCCAAGGATCACATGACTCCTTCGGCTGCCCGCCCCCATGCAGACCGATCCTGCGACCGTTTCATGACTCCAAGCCAGACCAACCCGCCCGGGCCAAAGAACCCCGCGCGCCTTACCGGCGGCGCACCCAAGACCACGAGGCACCCAGCTCGCCCCCCGGCCAGCGCCCCGTAGACTCCCGTCGCGCCGTCCTCACCGCTCCAGGGCATACCAACCTGCCCTGGCCAGGGACCGCGCGGACCCCGCCGATCACACGCCTGCGCCGCCGTCTTCACTGCCCCAGGCAGACGCCCCCAAGGCACACCAACTCCCCCTCTAGGACTTGCCTGGAGGGGGGAGTGTTTCACGTGAAACGGAGGCGGATCAGCCTCGGGCGGCGGCGAGCTCCAGGAGTCCCTTGCAGAGCGTGCCGAGATCGCGGCCAGCGGCCTCCGCCGCCATGGGCAGCAGAGAGGTCTCCGTCATGCCGGGGGCCACGTTCACTTCGAGGAAGTACGGCTTGCCGTCGGCATCGACGATGATGTCGGTGCGGGAGATGTCGCGCAGGCCGAGCGCGGTGTGGGCGGCGACCGCCATGCCGGCACACGCCTCGGTGACCTCGGGAGAGAGCCGGGCTGGTGCGAAGAACTCCGTCTGCCCAGCGGTGTAGCGGGCGGCGTAGTCGTACACGCCGCGGTCGGGCACGATCTCCACGGGCGGCAGGGCGACCGGTCCGTCGCCGAGATCCACCACGGAGACCGACACCTCCACGCCCTGGATGTACCGCTCGATGAGCGCGGTGTCGCCGTATGCGAAGCAACCGACCATCGCGGCGGGCAACTCCTCCGCTGTGCGCACCATGGAGGCGCCCAGCGCGGACCCGCCGCGCGAGGGCTTCACGAAGAGCGGCAGGCCGAGCTGGTCGATGATGCGGGCGAGCACGGCCGTGGCGCCGAGATCGTGGAACGTCTCCTTGGGCAGCGCGACCGAGTCGGGTGTGTTCAGGCCCCAGGAGCGGACGACCGCCTTCGCCGTGGGCTTGTCGAAGGCGACCCGGCAGGCGTCCGGTGTCGCACCGACGTAGGGCACGCCGAGCAGTTCCAGCACCGAGCGGATCGCGCCGTCCTCGCCGGCGCCGCCGTGCAGGGTGACGAAGACGGCGTCCGGCGGGTCCGCCAGCACGCCGGGCACGAGGGTGGCGTCGGCATCGCGGGTCTCCACGTCCACACCGGCGGCCCGCAGCACCTCGGCGACGCGGCGTCCGGAGCGGATGGAGACCTCACGCTCGTAGGAGAGCCCTCCCGCGAGGATGAGCACGTGGCCCAGGTCGCTCATCACGCCTCACCGCCCATGCGCTCCACCACGGCGCCGATCGCGGTCCGGCGGTGATTCGTCGTTTCGCCTGGCCCGAGTCGCGTCCCCCTCCACGGACGCGCGGGGGGCGATCCTTGGGTCATCGTTCGCTCGCTCACGAAGAGGGCCTTTCTCGCCTCGACAAGTCAGTACGGCCAGCCTGAACAGGCTAGTGCCCCGCCCGCGCCGCCGCGTCGTCGCGTCAGGTCTCAGACGAGGTCGCACTTGTGCCGGAGCCGCCCATGAGCGGTGCCATGGGCGGCTCCTCCGTCACGTTGGGGCAGCGGCCGTACCGTGTCTAGGCGAGATCCGGGCCGGGAGTGTCGACGCCGGAGCGCCCCGGTGTGGAGCCCGTGCCGAACGTGTCCCGAAGCCGCAGCTCCTGCTCGATCACGCCGGCCAGGCGGCGCACGCCCTCCTTGATGCGCTCGGGCTCCGGGTAGCAGAACGACAGGCGCATGTTCCGCGAGCCGCCGCCGTCGGAGTAGAAGCCGGTGCCGGGCACGAACGCGACCCGCTCGGCGACCGCGCGGGGGAGGATCGCCTTGGAGTTGAGCCCCTCGGGGAGGGTCATCCAGACGAAGAACCCGCCGGCGGGGCGGGTCCATGTGCAACCGGGCGGCATGAGCACGTCGAGCGCGCCGAGGAGCGCGTCGCGCCGCTCACGGTAAAGCTCGCGGAACGACTTGATCTGCTCCCGCCACGGCTGCGTGGCGAGGTACTGCCCGACGGCGAGCTGGGTGAAGGACGAGTGCGACAGCACCGCCGACTCCATGGCCAGCACCAGTTTGTCGCGTACGGCGTGCGGGGCGAGGGCCCAGCCGACGCGGAAGCCGGGGGCGAGGGTCTTGGAGAACGAGCCGAGGTAGACCACGCCCTCGGGGTCGTCGGCCCGCAGCGCCCGCATCGGTTCCCCGTCGAACCCGAGCAGGCCGTACGGGTTGTCCTCCACGACGAGGACACCGGCGCGGCGGCAGATCTCCAGCACCTGGCGGCGGCGCACCTCGTTGAGCGTGACGCCGGCCGGGTTCTGGAAGTTGGGGATCGTGTAGAGGAACTTGATCCGGTTGCCGGCCGCCTGGAGCGCGTAGATGGTCTGCGCGAGGGCTTCGGGGATGAGGCCCTGGTCGTCCATCGCGATGTGCACGACCTTGGCCTGGTAGGCGCTGAACGTCCCGAGCGCGCCGACGTACGAGGGTCCCTCGGCGAGCACGACGTCACCGGGGTCGATGAAGATCCGGGTGATCAGGTCGAGCGCCTGCTGCGAGCCCACCGTGACGACCACGTCGTCCGCGTTCGCCTCGATGCCCTCCATGCGCATGACCTCGCAGATCTGCTCGCGCAGGGCGGGGTCGCCCTGCCCGGAGCCGTACTGCAGGGCCACGGAGCCGCGCGAGGCGACCAGGTCGGCGACGAGCTCGCTGACGAGGTCGAGGGGGAGCGCGTTCACGTACGGCATGCCGCCGGCGAGCGAGACCACCTCGGGCCTCGACGCGACGGCGAAGAGAGCTCGGATCTCGGAGGCGACCATCCCGGCAGCGCGGGCGGCGTACCTGTCGACGTAGGCGTCAATGCGCGACCCATGAGTCGCGTTCGTCCGACCGTGATCAAGCTCTTGTGCCACGGTCCACCTCCGATCACGTAGCCGAGAAATCCAGGGTACGGTAACGCGCCACTCCGATCACAACAGGGTATTGACCATCAAGGGCCCCTTTTCTTGCATTCCCGCACCACTGGTTTCGGCCCGCCCAACCCCTTTAATGGTCGTCGGCGGCTGTTGTGGCGCACCCGCTCCCGGACCTTCCCCTGAGTTACGATGCGAGCTGGAGACGCCGTATTCGCGCGCTTTTCTGGCAGGACTCCTGACGGGGATTGGGGCATCACGTGTCGCGTCGGCTGGTCAATGTCACGCTGGACAATCTCGATGACCTGCCGCGACGGTGCCGGCGGTGCGTGTTCTGGGAGCTCGACCCGGTCAGCGGCGAGCGCGCCGCGGAGGCGGGTGATCCGGCCCTGGAGAAGGAGGCGTGGATCTCCGCGACCCTTCTCGAATGGGGAAGCTGCGGGAAGATCGCCTACGTGGACGGGGTGGCGGCCGGGTTCGTGCTCTACGCCCCGCCCTTGTACGTCCCGCGTTCGGTGGCGTTTCCGACCTCTCCGGTCAGCTCGGACGCCGTGCTGCTGATGACCGCGCACATCGTGCAGGAGTTCACCGGCGGCGGGCTGGGCCGGATGCTCGTGCAGGGCGTCGCCAAGGACCTGACCCGCCGCGGCGTACGGGCGATCGAGGCGTTCGGCGACCTGAAGTGGGAGAAGCCGGGCGGCTGTGTGCTGCCCGCGGACTATCTGCTGTCGGTCGGGTTCAAGACCGTGCGCCCGCATCTGCGCTTCCCCCGCCTGCGGCTGGAGCTCAAGACGGCCGTGTCGTGGCGTGAGGACGTCGAGGTGGCACTGGAGCGCCTGCTGGGGTCGATGTCCCCGGAGCGGGCACTGCGGCCCGTCTGAGAGGCACGCCAGGCCCCGCCCTGGCCCGGCGAGAACAGCCCTGGCCCTGGCCCACCGGTCTCGCCCGGCCCACTGGTTCCGGCCACCGGTCCCGGCTCGGAAACCCCACCGGTCCCGGCGGTCCCGCGTACGGGACCCGGAGAACGCGAGAGCCCCCCGGGCACAGGCACGCGGCACAGGCACGGGGGGCTCTTCGGATGAGGCCGGCGGCTACGGCGTCAGATGACGCCCTCGAGCTCACGAAGCAGCATGGCCTTCGGCTTGGCGCCGATGATCTGCTTGACGACCTCTCCGCCCTTGTAGACGTTCATCGTCGGAATCTGGAGCACACCGTAGTCACGCGGCGTGACCGGGTTCTCGTCGATGTTCAGCTTGACGATGGTCAGCTTGTCGGCGTTCTCGGCGGCGATCTCCTCGAGGATCGGCCCGACCTGACGGCACGGACCGCACCACTCGGCCCAGAAGTCGACCAGAACCGGCTTGTCGCTCTTGAGGACCTCGGCCTCGAAGCTCGCGTCCGTCACGCTCTTGATCGCGCCCACGGTATCTCTCCCCTTGCATGAGTGGTGTGGCGGTGCAGACAACCGCGGGGACAGTCCCCGCATTCCCGATGTCGGAATTCAGGCGTTCAGCGTCAGCCAGCGCTCGGCGTCCAGCGCCGCCGCACATCCGGTCCCGGCGGCCGTGATGGCCTGACGATAGGTGTGGTCGACGACGTCTCCGGCCGCGAACACCCCGTCGATGTTCGTCCGCGTCGACGGCGACTCGACCTTGATGTACCCCTGGTCGTCAAGGTCGATCTGGCCCTTGACGAGGCCGGTGCGCGGCTCGTGGCCGATCGCGATGAACAGGCCGCCCACCGGCAGCTCGGACTCCTCGCCGGTCTTGACGTTGCGCAGCCGCACACCGGAGATCCGGTCCTCGCCGAGCACGTCGACGACCTCGGTGTCCCAGATGAAGCGGATCTTCTCGTTCGCGAACGCCCGGTCCTGCATGATCTTGCTGGCGCGCAGCGAGTCGCGGCGGTGGATCACCGTCACCGACTTGCCGAACCGGGTCAGGAAGATCGCCTCCTCCATCGCCGTGTCGCCGCCGCCGACGACCACGATCTCCTGGTCGCGGAAGAAGAACCCGTCACAGGTGGCACACCACGACACGCCCCGCCCCGACAGCCGCTTCTCGTTCTCCAGCCCGAGCTCGCGGTAGCCCGACCCGGTGGCCAGGATCACGGACTTGGCGTAGAAGGTGTCGGTGTGGGTCTTGACGACCTTGGGGTTCGCGGTGAGGTCCACCTCGACCACGTCGTCGGCCACCAGCTCGGCGCCGAAGCGCTCGGCCTGCTTGCGGAAGTTGTCCATGAGGTCCGGGCCCATGATGCCGTCGGGGAACCCGGGGAAGTTCTCCACCTCGGTGGTGTTCATCAACGCGCCGCCGGCGGTGACCGACCCCTCGAAGACGAGAGGCTTGAGGTCCGCGCGCGCGGTGTAGACGGCCGCCGTGTAGCCGGCCGGACCCGACCCGATGATGATCACGTTACGAACGTCGCTCAACGGACCCGCCTTCTTCGCTCCCGGTGGATATGCAGTGCCGTCAACAGATCCTAGGCCCCGGTCATTCCCCGGGGGATCCCCGATACGGCGAAGCCCCCCGGAGGTCGCGGGGGGCTTCGTCACTGCCGATGGTACGGCTCGCGCCGCGCGGTCACTTCCAGGAGGCCAGAACCTCGGGGCGCAGCTTGTGGCACTGCGAGTCCACGACGACCACGCGTACGGCGTTGCTGCTCTTGTCCTCCCAGAACGCCATCACGGTGGCCTCGTTGCCGTTGTAGAGGGCCTTGTCGACGCCGATCGGCGTGCGGTCGAGCTCGGTCGAGAACCGCTTGACGCAGGTGTCGAGGTCCTCGTCGTCGTTGGTGCCCGAGCCGGGCGCCACGCCGAAGTACCCGAGCAGCGGCCCGCGCAGCTCCCGGCTGGTGTAGTTGTGGCCGCTGGCGTACGTCGAGTAGGTCAGCGCCTCGACCTTGTCCGGGCTCTTGCCGGGCTCGCCCTGGCTCACCCCCTGCCGGGACGGCGAGTCGCCGAACGAGAGCAGGCCGGTGGCGAGACCGCCGCTCCCGATCACGACGGCCGCCGCAGCGGCGACCGCGGCCGGCAACGCCCACGAGCGCCGCCTGGACGCCTTGCGGCCCGCCGTACGCGGTCCCGAACGGCGCTTGGCCGGCACGATCGTCCCGTCGTCGGCGACGACACCCAGCGGAACCACCGGCGCGGTCCCGCGCTCCGGCTCCGGCTGCGTCTCCGCGGCGATTTCCGAGGCGGCGATTTCCGAGGTGGTTTCCGCCGAAGCGGCGACCTGAGGCTCGACCGTCTCCCACGGAACGTCGTCCCATGGGGCGTTGTCCCACGGGGCCGGCTCCTGTGGAGCGCTGTCCCATGGGGCGTCCCGCAGGACGCGGTCCCAGTCCGGAGCCTCGGCGGCAAGCGCCCGGTCGATACGCCTGGCGACGCCCAGAGGCATCGCCGGCACCGGCATCGCCGCCAGGACCTCCCGGACCGCGGCCAGGTCGGCAAGGCTCTCCCCGCAGGGGTCGCAGACCGCGAGATGCTCGCGGACCCGCCGGGCCGTCGTGTCGTCGAGGAGACCCTCCGCCAGTTCGGCGAGAACCTCCAGGTCGTAGTGCGTGTCACCCGTCACGAAGTTCTGCTCCCTTCCCGGATGAGACGCGAGTGAGGTCGGATCGGTTCCGTAGATGCGAAAGAATCGGGGCGAGTTTGGCGCGCCCCCTTGCGCAGCGGCTCTTCACGGTCCCCGGCGGGACGCCCAGCACCGTCGCCGCGTCGTCCACCGCGTACCCCATCATGTCGACCAGCACGAGGGCCGCCCTCTGGTCGGGCGGCAGCAGCTTGAGCGCCGCCGTGACCTCCAGGGAGACCTCGCGCTCGCCGGCCTGGTCGGTCGCCGGGGCCTCGCGCTCCGCGGCCTCGATGAGCTCGTCGTCGGCGACCGGGCGCACCGACTTGCGGCGCATGCGGTCGAGGCAGGCGTTGACCACGATGCGGTGGAGCCACGTCGTGACCGCCGCCTCGCCGCGGAAGCTGTCCGCCTTCCGGTACGCCGAGACGAACGCGTCCTGAACCGCGTCGGCGGCCTCGTCGGGATCGCCGAGCGTGCGCAGGGCGACCGCCCACATCCGGTCGCGATGCCGCTTGACGATCTCGCTGAACGCGTGAGGGTCGCCGCCGAGGTGGCGGGCCAGCAGATCGGCATCGGACATCGCGCGTCGCGCGTGCTCAGCCGTCGGGGGATTGTCTGGTGGGGAATTCACAAGTCCCTGCTATGCCGATCCTGGGGAATGCACCGTTACGTCGTAGATAGTGCCACGATACTGCCCGTTGTAGGCGGGAAGCCGGGTGAACCAGATCAAAACGTACTGGCCCGTCGTGGCCTTTTCCGGGGTGAGCGTCACCGAACCCGATGCGCCCTTCTTCTCCGCCACGGTCTTCAAAGAAGACAGATCCGCCGCGTCGCCCACCTTGAGCTGCACGGTCGATCCGCCGGCGTTGCCCAGGGAGACGACGACGTCGGCGATGGGGATCGGCTTGCCCATGTCGAGGATGAGCCCGACGCCGTCCTTGAGGCGCCCCAGGTCGGCGGTGCTGTAGCTGTCGGTGTGCCAGTCGGTGGACGGCTTGCCGTCGATGGCCAGCGGGGCGAGCTCCGGCTTCTCGGCGCGGTCGGTGCCGAGGGGGTCGAACCCCGCCGCGCTCACCGGCTTGACGGCGACCGGCTTCCGCGAGGGGGACGGCGACTGCGCGCTGTCCGACTGGGCCACCCCGCGCGGGGTGTTGCCGAGGTTCTTGCCCACGGTCCAGGCGCCCACGCCGACGGCCGCCATCACGAGCAGGACGATGACGGTCAGCAGGATCTTGCTCGCGGCGCCGGTCTGCGGGCGCGGCGGCGGTGGCGGAGGGACCATCGACATCTGGTGTGCCAGATGGGACGGCACGCGGGGCGGCATGGTGGACATGCCCAGCCCGTCCGGCGCCTCGCTGCGCAGGTTCAACGCGGGCGGCGCGGTGGTGACCGGCGCAGGCGCGGGGCGGGGCACCTCGGCGAGCGCCTCGGCCACGTCGGCCGGGGTGGCCAGCGGCGGCTGCCCGCGTCGCGGCTCCTGCAGCAGCGCGCGGCAGGTGATGGCGTCGAGGTAGCCGGGGACGCCGGCGGTGACCTGCCGGGGCGTGCAGATCTTGCCGTCGTCCAGGGGCGCGGGGGGCAGCCCGCAGTCGGAGTCGCCGGGCCAGTGGCCGGTCAGCGCCGCGTAGAGCAGGCGGCCCAGCCCTTCGGCGTCCTCCTTGGCGGGGTCCTCGCTGCTCAGGTCGAGGATCGCGGCGTCGACGGCGAGACCGAGGAGCTTGACCGTGCCGCCGCTCGTCCAGACCAGGCGGCTGGGGGTCAGGTGCAGGTGGGTGAGCCCCGCCGCGTGCGCGTGCGCCAGGGCCTCGGCGGCCTCGGCGACCAGGGCCGCGCCCCGCTCGGGCTCGACGGGCCCGCTCTCCAGCAGGTCGAGCAGCGACTCTCCGCTGACCCACTCGCTCACGACGTACGCGGTGCCGTCCTCGTCGGCCGCGTCGAAGACCTGGGTGAGGCGGGGGTCGGTGAGGCGGCTCGCCAGGCGGGCGGCGGTGACGACTTCCTCGACTCGGGAAAAATCGGGTGCGAACGTGTGGACCGCGACCGGGCGGGCGAGGATCTCGTCCAGCGCCTTCCACAGGGTCGCGCCGCCGGATTCGTGGACCCTGTCCTCCAGGCGGAACCGATCCGCCAGCTTGGTCCCCGGTTCGACCGTGGACATGCTCATGCGGCCGCCCCGCTCCGCGGCTCATCGGCATGCACCAGCCGATGCCGGGTGGTTCCGCCCACGCCTTCCCGCTTCCGCTCGCCGGTCCGAAACACCAGATCGCGCCCCTAAAACCTCCTGCCTGCCGTGGTCGCCGAGCGGAGCACCGCCGGGTCGGCGAGACCCCGGAGACGAGCATCCGCGAGCCGGAACAGGCCCGTACGGCCGTCGCCGCCGGTCCTCCTCCACCCTCGCGGTCACCCGCCCGGCCGAATCCATCGGTAGGGCAAGTTCTGCGGGACGTTCTCTGAGTGTGTCTCAACACTCCCTGGCGCACCATGCTAGTGCCGTGCCGCTTGTGCCCGCCTTCCCGATCGAAGACGTCCGAATCGGACTTTCGCGTTACCTTCCAGTCGCCGGTCGTTCTTGAGGACTCTTACCGTCCTACCCGGCTTGCGACAAGTCCAATGATGGAGCGGACCTCGGGAACCCGCAGCCGGTGCGCGGCGAACATGTACAGCAGCAGCCCGGCGCCGCCGCCCACCACGAGCACCACCGCCGCACTGATGGGACTGATCGAGGTGATCTCCCTGGCCAGCCAGAGGACCGCCAGCGCCAGCGCGGCGGCCGGGATCGCCGCCGCGTACATCCTGCCCAGGCCGGCGACGATCTCCCGGCCGCCCAGCCCGCCGATCTTCCGGCTCGCCAGCACCCACGCGACGCCGCAGAGGACGACGTACGTGATCAGGTAGGCGAACGCCAGGCCGATGACGATGTACCGGTCGGGGAGCGTGAAGTAGGCGACGAGGCTGAGCGAGGCGTTGACGACCACGTTCACCCCGGCCATGATCGCCGGGGTGCGGGTGTCGCCGAAGCTGTAGAAGACCCGCAGCAGGAGCTGGAAGATCGAGAACGGCACGAGCGCGACGCCGAACACCTGCAGCACGTGACCGATGTAGATCGCGTTGCCCGTCGTCATGTTGCCCCACGAGAAGATCAGCGTGGTGACCGCCGGGCCGAGCACCATCAGCAGCAGACCCGACGGGACGATGACGGAGGAGACCAGCCGCACCCCGGAGGAGAACTCCCCGCGGGCCGTGGCGAGGTCGCCGTCGGCCACGAGCCTGCTCATCCTGGGCAGCATCGCCGTGATCACCGACACCGCGATGATCCCGTACGGAAGCTGGAAGAGCTGGAACGCGTACGACCACGCGCTGTTGCCGGCGCCCGGGGCACGGTCGCCCGCGCCGGTGGCGAGCTTGGTGGTGACCCAGAACCCGATCTGGTTGATGCCGACGAAGGCGAACGTCCACACGGCGGCCCTGGCCGCCTCGCCGAGACCGGTGTTGCGCACCCCGAACCGGGGGCGGAACCGGAACCCGACCCGGTGCAGCGCGACGATCAGCACCAGCGCCTGGGCGAGGATGCCCGCGGTGGTGCCGAGGCCGAGCAACATGAGGTCGCGGTCGCTCACCTTCTCGATGTCGGACGTGCCGATGACGTAGTAGGCGGCGAGGACCCCCATTACCACGATGTTGTTGAGCACCGGCGCCCACATCGGGGCGGCGAACCGGTCCCGGGTGTTCAGGATCGCCCCGGCCAGCGAGCCGATCCCGAAGAACGCGATCTGCGGGAGCAGATATCGGGCCAGCGTGGTGGCGACCGCGACCTTGTCCTCCGACCAGTTCGAGGCGGTGTAGAGCTCCATGATCGGCCGGGCCAGCAGCACGCCGATCACCGCGACGGCGGTCAGCACCACCACGCCCAGCGTCATCAGCCGCTGCTCGAACGCCTGGCCCCCGTCGGGGTCCCGCTTCTGCGCCCGCACGATCACCGGAACGACCACGGCGCTGAGCACGCCCTGGAGCAGCAGGTCGAGCAGGATGTAGGGGATCTGGTAGGCCGCGTTGTACGCGTCGCCGAGCGCGAGGGTGCCGATGGCCGCGGCGAGCATCGCCGTACGGACGAAGCCGGTGAGCCGCGAGACCATCGTCCCGGCCGCCATGATCGCGCTGGCCCGCAGCATCCTGCTCATGGTTGTCCTTCGGTTCGCGGCGGCCTGACTTGGGGTGGCCGCCTTCCTCCAGTGGTCCCGGGAAGGCGACCCAAGACTACGGCGACTGGGTGCGCTCGGCCGGGACGGCTCCCTGCCGGTCGCCGGGCGGGCCGTCCTCGCCGCCGGAGGCGTCGAACGGGAACGCCTTGCGCGACCTGCGGCGCAGGATGCGCATCACCACGGCGGCCAGCATGATGACCACGGCCGCCCCCACGATGACGAGGGCGATGCCGGTGTAGCCGGTCGCGCGCACCACGACCCGCACGGCGCTGCCGTACTTCTCGTCGCCGTCGGTCAGCAGCTGCACCGAGATGCTCGCGTCGCCGCCCTCGTCGCGCACGATCACCGGCACGTTCACGAGCTGGCTGCGCCCCGCGAGGATCGTGGTCGTGGGGGTCATGTAGACCCCTCCGGGGGCGTCGATAGCGAGCCGCGACTTGCTGGCCGAGGTGACCCGGATCTTGATCTGGATGTCCTTGTCCAGGTTGTTGGCCACGCTGACCGGGACCTGGCCGTTGCTGCCCGCGACCGCGCGCGGGGTGTCGAGCACCGACACGTCGTCGATGCGCGCGTCGATGGCCTTCTGCACCTGCCCGGCGAAGGTCATCGCGCGCTTGCCGTCGCCCCGCCAGGAGGCCGACGACAGCCGGAGTATGGCCGTGTGGAAGACGTCCGTGTGCTGCTCGGTGACGGTGGCCACGGCGTCGGCCTTGCGCTCCAGCTTGCGTACGGTCGCGAGGTAGGTGCGGCTCAGCTCGGCCTGGCGGTCGCGCTCGGTGTACGTCAGGTCGGCGCGCGGCACCTGGACCCGGCCGGGCTTGATCGAGTCGAGCGGGGTCATGCGCAGCCAGGGGGCGCCGGAGGCGGCCTGCAGGAGGCTGGAGACGTACGCCGGGTCGGGCGTCCACAGATGCGACTGCGGGGCCGCGATCACCGTGCGCGTGGCCGCCTTCGCCGTGCTGTTCTGCACGGTGCCGCTCTGGCCTGTGCCGCTCTGTCCCGTGCCGCCGGTCTGGCCGGGAAGGGCTACCGGCTGCTCGAAGGCGATCATCGCGGTCTCGGCGAGGAACCGCTGCCGCGCGAGCATCGCGGCGCCGGGAGCCGACACGTTCCCGCCGAGGAGCTCGCTGAGCGTGGGGTCGGCCAGCAGCGCGGTGAGCGGGTTCTCGGCGACGGTTTCGAGCGTGGCGGCGCCGTCGGGCGTGGTCTGCTGCGCGGGCGGGGGGACGGGCTGTCCGGTCTGCGTCGCGCCCTGGCCCTCGGGCCGCGGCGGCAGCGCGTCGCCCGACAGCAGCACGGACGTCACGCCCGACATGGCCAGCTCGTCCACCGCGTCGCGGTCGATCTTGCCGCCGGCCGGCCACGTGGTGGTGCTGGGGATCTCCCGGCCGAGCAGTTCGCTCGCGAGCGCCGCCCCGCGCTGGACGGACGCCGCGGCCTGCTTGTCGAGGCCGTGGTGGACCAGCGCGGTCATGTCCGGATCGGCGTACGGCGTGGAGATGACGGTCTTGTCCGTCAGCGCGCTGCGCAGGCCGTTCAGCCACTGGCCCGCGGCCTGGTCGGCGTCCTTGCGGGTGCCGCGCACATTCCGGGGGCCGGAGGACAGGACGCGGACGTCGTCGAGCAGCGCGGGGTCCACGAACCAGGTCACCGCGTCGCCGGTGTCCTGCGCCGTCTGGAGCAGCGCCGCCAGGCGGCCGGACGCGAGCGAGGCCGGCAGGTCGTCGTCCATGAACGTCGTGTCGTCGGCGCGGTGGGGCCGGTCGACGATCGGCAGGGCGACGGCCAGCTTGATCTTGGGGATCTGCTCGCCCTTGGGGGCGTACGTCAGGAAGGTCCGCTCGATCCCGAGCCGCTGCCCGGTGCCCGCGTCGGTCAGCTCGATCTCGAAGGGATAGACGCCGGGCCTGGGCATGCCCAGCTCCGCGGGGGTCACGGTGAACCGGAAGGGAAGCTTTCCCGACTGGTCGAGCGCCGTGGCCTGGATCCTGGTGCTCCAGTTGGTGGTGCCGTATCCCTGCTCCGACAGGTACGCCGCCATCTCGGCCCGGGAGGCGAACGGCCTGCCCCGGGAGTAGCGGACGGCGACCCGGACGAACGATCCCGGCGTGCCGGAGACGGTCCCCGCGACCGTGATGGGGTCGGTGGCGACGCGCACGACCTCCGGCGTGATCTCGCTGACCACGAGCGGATCGGCCGGTGCCACGGCCACGACACGACCCGGAGGTGGTGCCGCGACAGCCGTACCGGCCATGCCCGCGGGGAAGGCGAGCAGGGCGGTCAGCGATGTCAGCAGCGCGGCCTTACGGATCATGTGCCGGCCGGCGGTGAGGTACGGCGCACGCCCAGAATGCTATGGCCTAAGCAGTCCGCATAGGACTCACGAGGCTCGCGAGACCCCTCCGTTGGGTGGCGCTCAGGTCGACGGGCTTGGCCGCCACCAGGTCGAACAGGTCGATGGCAGGCATGCGCAACGCGGTGCGGCGCTCGCCGGTCGCGGTGTGGACGACCTCGTCGGGATCGGCCCGCTCCAGCAGACGCTGGTCGACCAGCACGGTCAGGTCGTCGGGCAGCAGGAGCGGGCAGACCAGGCCGTGCGCGTAGTCGGTCGCGGAGTTCACGGTGTAGGCCGACGCGGGGGTTACCCTGTGGGCGCGCAGAGCGGCGCCCACGTCCGCCGGCCCGGGACAGGAGTTCACCGCGGTCACCACCGCCACCTCCTGTGTCCGCCCTCGCGCCGACACCTCGAACAGCGAGACGCACAGGCACCTCTCGGGTGAGACCCCCAGCACCTCGGGAAGCTCGTCCGAGCATGTCAACGGGCGCGGAAGACGTACGATCTCATGGTGGATCTGGTGGGCGAGGAGCCAGCGGTGAATCGCGAGAGCGTCTTTCATCTCGTGTGCTCCTTGCGTCGTCCAGCGCCCCCGAACCGTCCGTGGCCTAGTGATCGCTAGGTGTGTCTCCCCTGGGTGACACCTGAACACCTGGGCCATCGGGGGAGAGTTTCTGTTCCGTGACCGAAGGACCTACCCAGCCTTGTCCGTTTCAAATCTGAGCGACAGCCAGCAGCGCGCCGTGAACGAACTGTTCCGCCGGATCGCCCCGGTCGCCGACGAGCTCGGTGAGCTGTTCTCGGCCCGAGGGCACGAGCTGGCCCTGGTCGGCGGTTCCGTCCGCGACGTCCTCCTCGGCCGCGCGAGCAAGGACCTCGACCTGACCACGGACGCCCGCCCCGAGAGGGTGCTGGAGATCGTCAAGGACTGGGCGGACGCCGTCTGGACGATCGGGATCGACTTCGGCACCGTCGGCGTGCGCAAGGGCGGCTGGCTGCTGGAGATCACCACCTACCGCAGCGAGTCGTACGACCCCGCCTCGCGCAAGCCCGAGGTGATGTACGGCGACTCGCTCGAGGGCGACCTCGCCCGGCGCGACTTCGCGGTCAACGCGATGGCCGTCCGGCTGCCCGGCCACGAGTTCGTCGACCCGTACGGCGGGCTGCCCGACCTGGCCGCCAAGGTCCTGCGGACGCCGGGCAAACCCGAGCAGTCGTTCGACGACGACCCGCTGCGGATGCTGCGGGCGGCCAGGTTCGCGGGCCAGATCGGGTTCACCGTGGCCCCCGAGGTGGTCGAGGCGATGACCGCGATGTCCGGCCGCATCGAGATCGTCTCGGCCGAGCGCATCCGCGACGAGCTCGACAAGCTGATCCTCGGCGCCCACCCGAGGAAGGGGCTCGCGCTGCTGGTGGACACCGGGCTCGCCGCCCACGTCCTGCCCGAGCTGCCCAAGCTGCGGCTGGAGATCGACGAGCACCACCGGCACAAGGACGTCTACGAGCACACGCTGATCGTGCTGGAGCAGGCCATCGACCTGGAGACGTCCGGCCCCGACCGGGTGCTGCGGTGGGCCGCCCTGCTGCACGACATCGGCAAGCCGAAGACCCGGCGCAACGAGCCCGGCGGCCGCGTGTCGTTCCACCACCACGAGGTCGTCGGCGCGCAGATGGCCAAGAAGCGGCTCGCCGAGCTGAAGTTCCCCAAGGACGTGGTGTCCGACGTGTCGAGGCTCGTGGAGCTGCACCTGCGCTTCCACGGCTACGGGACGGGCGAGTGGACCGACAGCGCCGTGCGCCGCTACGTCCGCGACGCGGGGCACCTCCTCGAACGCCTGCACAAGCTGACCAGGGCCGACTGCACCACCCGCAACAAGCGCAAGGCCCAGGCACTGTCGCGCACCTACGACCAGCTTGAGGAGCGCATCGCCCGGCTGGCCGACGAGGAGGAGCTGGCCAAGATCCGCCCTGAGCTCGACGGCAACGAGATCCAGGAGATCCTCGGCGTGCCGCCGGGGCCGGTTGTCGGCAGGGCCTACAAGCACATGCTGGAGATCCGCATGGACCAGGGCATGATCGGCAAGGAGGCCGCGCGGCAGGCCCTGCTCGACTGGGCGCGCGACAACGGGATCATCTCGTAGGTGGACGCCGCGGAGGTCCTCCGGCTCGACCGCGAGCACGTCTGGCATCCCTACACGGCCGTGCCGTCCGGGGTGCCGGTGCACGTCGTCCGCCGGGCCGAGGGCGTGCGGATCACGCTCGGCGACGGCCGTGAGCTGATCGACGGCATGGCCTCCTGGTGGGCGGCCGTTCACGGCTACAACCACCCGCGGCTCAACCGGGCCGCCCGCGACCAGCTCGGCGACATGGCGCACGTCATGTTCGGCGGCCTGACCCACGAGCCCGCCGTACGGCTCGCGCACCGGCTGGCCGGGATGACCGGGCTCGACCACGTCTTCCTGGCGGACTCGGGCTCGGTGGCGGTCGAGGTCGCGATCAAGATGGCGGTGCAGTACAGCGGGCGCTCGGCCCTGCTGACCGTGCGGGGCGGCTACCACGGCGACACGTTCGCCGCGATGTCGGTCTGCGACCCGGTCGGTGGCATGCACCACCTGTTCACCGGGATGCTCCCGCGGCACGTCTTCGCGCCGATGCCGCCGCACGACTACGGCCGCCGCCCGGGCGGGACCACGCAGGCGGGTCCCGACGAGGCCTATCTGGCGGAGCTGACCGCGGCCGTCGAGGCCCACGCCGACCGGCTGGCCGCGATCATCGTGGAGCCCGTCGTGCAGGGCGCGGGCGGCATGCGGTTCTATCACCCCGCCTACCTGCGGCGGCTGCGCGAGCTGGCCGACGAGCACGGCATCCTGCTGATCGCCGACGAGATCGCCACCGGCTTCGGCCGTACGGGGGAGATGTTCGGCTGCGACCACGCCGGGATCAGGCCGGACATCATGTGCGTGGGCAAGGCGCTCACCGGGGGCTACATGACGCTCGCCGCCACGCTGTGCACCGCGCGGGTGGCCGAGCGCATCGGCGTGCTGATGCACGGCCCGACCTACATGGGCAACCCGCTCGCCTGCGCCGTGGCCGGCGCCTCGCTCGACCTGCTCGCCGAACGGCCCTGGCGGGAGGAGGTGGCGCGCATCGAGGCGGGCCTGCTCGACGGTCTCGCCCCGGCCGCGGGCGCCCCCGGCGTACGGGACGTGCGGGTGCTGGGCGCGATCGGGGTGATCGAGACCGACCGGCCCGTCGATGTCGCGAAAATTCAAGACATCGTGATGGAGCACGGCGTGTGGCTGCGGCCCTTCGGCCGGCTGATCTACACGATGCCGCCGTACGCCTGCGCGCCCGGCGACATCGCCCGCATCACCGGTGCCATGGTCGCCGCCACCGCGGCGCTGTGACGCCGGCCGACGGGAGGCCTGCCGACGGGAGTCAGTCGACGGCGGGCACCGGCGGCCTGCGGCGTACGGCGGAGGGCAGGATCAGCCGGTAGACCACCGCGCCGAGCAGATAGCCCACGCCGATCACGGCGAGCGCGAGATACGACACGCCGTCGCGCGGCAGCAGCGCCGCCGCCAGCACCGCGCCGAGCACCGTCATGCCGTTGAACAGCATGTCGTAGACGGAGAAGGCGCGGCCGAGATAGGCGTCCTCGATGTCGCGCTGCACGACGGTGTCCGCGCAGATCTTCACGCTCTGCCCCGCGACGCCGATCACCAGCCCGGCGGCGACGAACGCCCACTTGTGGAACGTCGCGCACAGGGCGAACTCCAGCACGCCGCAGGTCACGAGCATCACCGGCACCCAGATCTCGATGCGGACCCGCTCGGTGGCCCACGGCGTGACCAGGACCGCGGCGAAGCTGCCCGCGCCGACGGCGCCCAGCACGAGCGCGATGCCCTTCAGCGCGTCGTCGGGGTCGTGGGTGAAGTGGTAGCGGTAGAGCATCACCACGGCCGCCGTGGAGATGCCGAACATCAGGCGGTGGGTGGCGACGCCGCTGAGGGCCGCCCCCGCCGAACGCCGGTGCGCGATGTGCCGCGCGCCGTCCACCAGGCCGGCGAGCACGTGCCGTACGGCCTCGCGGGCCTGCGGGCGGTTCGGGTCGTACGCGGGGCCGAGCAGCGAGCGCTCCATCGTCCGCGCGATCAGCGCGCTCAGGCCGAAGACGACGCCGGAGCAGACCAGCAGCACGGCCACGCCCCGGTCGTCCGACCCGGAGATCACGCGGAGCACGACGCCGGCGCCCGCCCCGACGAACGTCACCACCGTGCCCGAGGTGGGCGTGACCGCGTTGGCCATCATCAGGTTCTCGGACGGCACGACGTGGGGCAGCGCGGCGCTGAGGGCCGACAGGAAGAAGCGGTTGACCGCGAGCACGCCGAGCGCCGCCGCGTAGAAGACGACGTCGGAGGCGCCCGCCGCGACGAGGCAGGCGGCCACCACCAGCAGCACGCCGCGCACGACCGGCGCGATGACGAGGATCTGCCGCCTCGACCAGCGGTCGATGAACACCCCGACGAAGGGCCCGAGGACGCTGTACGGCAGGAGCAGCACGGCGAGGCCCGCCGCGATGGCGGTCGCGCTCGCCTGCCTTTCCGGGCTGAAGAACGCGTAGCCGCCGACGGCGAGCTGGAAGATCCCGTCGGAGAACTGCGAGACGAGCCGTGTGGCGAAAAGCCGCCGGAAGTTTCGACCCCGCAGGACCACCCGCAGATCAGAGGCGTAGGACACGGCGACAGCCTACGCGGGCGATCACGCGCGGACATCCGGAGCGACCCTGATAAAGACCCGTAGGTCTCACCCCGCGGCAAGGTGATCACGTACTCTCGCAGAGTGACGTCACAGGAACATGTCGTGCTGGTCGACGGCGAGGGAAACCCGATCGGCACCGCCCCCAAATCCACCGTCCACAGCGCCGACACGCCGCTGCATCTCGCGTTCTCCAGCTACGTCTTCGACCACCGCGGGCGCGTGCTGCTGTCACGCCGTGCGGGCTCGAAGCTGACCTGGCCCGATCAGTGGACCAACAGCTGCTGCGGGCATCCCCTGCCGGGCGAACCGCTGTCGTCGGCGGTGATCCGCCGCCTCGGGTTCGAGCTGGGCCTGACCGTCGAGTCCGTCGACCTGATCCTGCCGCGCTTCTCCTATCGGGCCGTGATGGACAACGGCACGGTGGAGAACGAGCTGTGCCCGGTCTACCGGGCCGTGGTCACCGGAGAGGCCGCGCCCAACGCCGAGGAGGTGGGCGAGGTCAGGTGGGAGCCCTGGGCGCGCTTCGCCGCCGAGGTGATGAGCGGGGAGCGGGACATCTCGCCCTGGGCCAGGGAGCAGGTGCCTCAGCTCGTCGCGCTCGGGCCGGATCCGCTGGCCTGGCCGGTGGCCGACGCCGCCGCCCTGCCGCCGGCCGCGCGCCCGCTCACGAACCACTGAGGTCCACCGGGCGTGGACATGGGACCGCCCCGGTCCGATCGAGCGGAACCGGGGCGGGACACGCGGACGACGGACGTCAGCGCTCGGCCTCACCGCGGATGAACTTCTCCACGGCCTCGCGGGCGGCGTCGTCGGAGTACTGCTCCGGCGGCGACTTCATGAAGTAGGACGAGGGCGACAGCAGCGGGCCGCCGATGCCCCGGTCGAGGGCGATCTTGGCCGCGCGCACCGCGTCGATGATGATGCCGGCGGAGTTGGGCGAGTCCCAGACCTCGAGCTTGTACTCCAGGTTGAGCGGGGTGTCGCCGAACGACCGGCCCTCAAGGCGGACGTAGGCCCACTTGCGGTCGTCCAGCCACGGCACGTGGTCGGACGGGCCGATGTGGACGTCGGCCTTGGCCATCTCGTGCGGGATCTGCGACGTGACCGACTGGGTCTTGGAGATCTTCTTGGACTGGAGGCGGGTGCGCTCCAGCATGTTCATGAAGTCCATGTTGCCGCCGAAGTTGAGCTGGTAGGTGCGCAGCAGCTCGACTCCGCGGTCCTCGAACAGCTTGGCCAGCACGCGGTGCGTGATCGTCGCGCCGACCTGCGACTTGATGTCGTCGCCCACGATCGGGACGCCGGCCTCGGTGAACTTCGCGGCCCACTCGGGGTCGGAGGCGATGAAGACCGGCAGCGCGTTGACGAACGCCACCTTGGCGTCGATCGCGCACTGCGCGTAGAAGCGGTCGGCCTCCTCCGAGCCCACCGGGAGATAGGACACCAGGACGTCGACCCGGGCGTCCTTCAGGGCCTGGACGACGTCCACCGGCTCCTCGTCGGACTCCTCGATGATCTCGCGGTAGTACGTGCCCAGGCCGTCGAACGTCGGGCCACGCTGCACGGTGACGCCGAGCGGCGGCACGTCGCAGATCTTGATCGTGTTGTTCTCGGAGGCGACGATGGCCTCCGACAAGTCGCGGCCGACCTTCTTGGCGTCCACGTCGAAGGCCGCGACGAACTCCACGTCACCGACGTGGTAGTCACCGAACCGCACGTGCATGAGGCCCGGCACACGGCTGCTCGGATCCGCGTCCTTGTAGTAATGGACGCCCTGCACCAGCGATGAGGCGCAGTTGCCCACACCGACGATGGCTACGCGCACCGAACCCATAGCACTCGCTCCTTTACCTATCTGCCTCGGGCGTGTCCGCCCTCTGGGTCTCTTCCTGTACGGCTTGCGCGGGATCCGGAGGGTGACCCCCCTCGCCGGGAGCCGAACGGCTCCGCCGTTCCGAGTCGATCAGCTCGTTCAACCAGCGGACCTCGCGCTCGACCGACTCCAGCCCGTGGCGCTGGAGCTCAAGCGTGTAGGTGTCCAGCCGCTCTCTCGTGCGGGCGAGAGCCTCACGGACGCGGTCGAGGCGTTCTTCAAGGCGGCTGCGGCGGCCCTCCAGGATGCGGAGCCGCACCTCCGCCTCCGTGTGGCGGAAGAAGGCGAAGTGGATGCCGAAGCTCTCGTCCTCCCAGGAGGACGGCCCCGACTGGCTGAGCAGCTCCTGCAGCCGCTCCTTGCCCTCCGCCGTGATCTTGTAGACGATCTTCGACCTACGGCCGAGAACCGTGTCCTCAGGAGGCTCCTCCTCGGCGATGAGGCCCTCGTTGAGCAGACCCCTGAGGCAGGGGTACAGCGAGCCGTAGGAGAAGGCACGGAACATGCCGAGCAGCGTGTTGAGCCGTTTGCGCAGCTCATATCCGTGCAAGGGCGTCTCGTTCAGCGATCCCAGGACGGCGAGCTCCAGCACACCTCCACGAGAGCCCGTCACTGGAACCACCCCCTGTGTCCGACCGATGTATCGACTCGATACATCCGCAGGATACGTCGGGGTGTCATAGATGGCAACGGGTCAACGGTTGGGCAAGATTCGGCAAAGGGTCGTAATCTGGCCGCATGTGGTCACAGCGGTCGGTCGTGGACTACGGCCTCGCTAAGCGGGCGGCCGTACAGTCCGTCCGCGCCGGCCGCATGCGGGCGCGGGACGTGTGCGACGCCCACCCCTACCTGCTCCGCGCGGCCCGGTTCCACGGAGAGCCGACGAGCCGCAGTTGCCCCATATGTGAACGACGCAACGTGACCAACGTCACATACGTATATGGGGACGAATTAGGACGAGTGGCCGGCCAGGCAAAAGGGATGGCCGAGCTCACCGCGATGGCGCGGGAATACCGCGAATTCCGCGTCTACGTGGTGGAGGTCTGCCAAGGTTGTTCTTGGAACCACCTGGCGGTGTCGTTCGTCCTCGGAACAGCCGATCCCCCGGGCCCTTCCCTGTAGGGCGGACCTCCACCTCCAGGAGGCGGCCCGCCGGCCTGCCGGCCGACGTCGATAATTCCCCGAACCATCTGACGAGGACGCGTGACTTACAGCAGCTACGGACCGGAGCCGACCGGCCGTCCCGAGGACGCCTCGGGCTCCGGTGGATCATCCCGCCCTGGGCGCCGTCGTCGCTCGCCCCGGGAATCCGACGAGTTCGGCGATTACGGAGATTACGGAGAGTACGGCGAGCCCGTCCCGCCGCGGCAGCCCGGCAGGGGACCGGTCCCGCAGCCGCCCCGCGGCGCCCGGCCGGCCGGACCCGACCGCCGTCGTGAGGCGGCAGCCTTCGAGGACACGGCGGCCATGAACGCGGTGCCCCCCAGGCCGGAACCCCGGCCCGAACCGCGACCGGAGCAGGGCAGGCCGCAGCGACCGGTTCCGGGACCGCAGCAGGGAGGCCGGGGACCGGTGGGCGGCGGACGCCCGCCGATGGACCGTGACCCGCGCTACGCGGCCGGCCCCGGCGGTCCTGGTGGCCCGGGCGGTCCTGTGGGCCCTGGCAGGCCCGGCCGTCCCGGCGCGGACGAGCGCACCCAGGCGATGGGCATGCCGACGGGCGGATTCCCCCGCGACGGCCGCGATCCCCGGGGGGACGAGCAGCGCACCGAGGCCATCCAGACCGGCGGCCGCCGCCGCAGGCCCCCGGGCCGGGGTGGCCACGGCCCCGGCGGCCCCGGCGGCCCCGGTGGACCCGGCGGCCCCGGTGGACCCGGTGGACCCGGTGGACCCGGTGGACCCGGTGGTCCGGGTGGGCCCGGCGGGCGCGGCCCCCGGGATCCGCGTGACTTCGACGACTTCGACGAGGACGACGAGAAGCCGCGCCGTACGGGCTGGCGGCGCTTCGTCCCGAGCTGGAAGATCCTGTTGGCGGCCTTCACCGTGCTGGCCGCCGGCACCTTCGGCATGATCGCGGTCGCCTACGCCAACACCCCGGTGCCCGAGGCGACGCAGGCGGAGGCCGTGGCCCAGGGCAGCGCCATCTACTACAACGACGGCAAGACGCTGATCGCCAAGGTGGGCACCCCGCGCGTCATCCTGGACAACATCAACAAGGTGCCGCGGCACGTCCAGGACGCCGTCATCGCGATCGAGAACGACACCTTCCGGACCGACAGCGGCATCTCGATCCCCGGCATGATCCGGTCGGTCTACATGACGGCGACCGGGCAGCAGCTCCAGGGCGCCTCGACCATCACCCAGCAGATGGCCCGCAACTACTACGACGGCCTCAGCCAGGAAGTGTCGATCAAGCGAAAGATCAAGGAGATCTTCGTCGCGGTCAAGCTCGACAAGTCGATGACCAAGGACCAGATCCTCCTGCAGTACCTCAACACGGTGCCCTTCGGCCGGGCGTACGGCATCGAGGCCGCCGCGCAGGCGTACTTCAAGAAGCACGTCGAACAGCTCACCGTGGAGCAGGGCGCCTATCTCGCCGCGCGCATCCAGACGCCCGCCCTGGACGCCGACTCCCCGCGGTTGCAGAGCCGGTTCAAGGACGTCGTCAACGCCATGGCGAGGCTCGACCCGGCCAAGTACGGCAAGCTGCCGGGCACGGCCAAGTTCCCCAAGACGGTTCCCGATCGCAACAGCAACGAGCTGGGCGGCCTGAAGGGCTACATGGTCGTCCAGGTGCTGCAGGAGCTGAAGACCCGGATGAACCTGCCGCCCGACCAGGTCAGGAGCGGCGGCTACAAGATCGTCTCGACCTTCGACAAGAAGCTCATGCAGGCCGCCAGGAAGGCGGTCATCGGCACCACCGCCAGCCTGCCGAAGGAGATCCACGCCGGTCTGGCCGCAGTGGACCCCAAGAACGGACGGGTGCTCGCCTTCTATGGCGGTGAGGACTACGTCAAGGACAACTGGAACGAACCGTTCGACTCCTACAAGCAGGCCGCCTCGGCGTTCAAGCCGTACGTGCTGGCCGCCTGGCTGGACGCCGGGCACAGCCTGAACAGCTTCGTGCCCGGCAACAAGACGGTGCCGGAGGAGCTCCCCGGCACCAAGCCCATCGGCAACAGCCACAACGTGGGGAACGCGATCAACGTCATCACGGCGACCGCCGACTCGGTCAACACGGCCTTCGCCTCGATGGCGTACAAGCTGGACGAGGAGAACGGCACGATCGGGCAGCTCAGCGCGGTGAAGCAGATCGCGGAGGAGGCCGGGCTCGGCAAGCAGCGCATGGAGGACGACGTCAAGGAGCACAAGTACGCGTTCTCCATCGGCAGCGCCCTGGTCACCCCGGTCGAGCAGGCCGCCGGCTACTCGATCTTCGCCAACGAGGGCAAGCACGTCGACTACCACGTGGTCAAGGAGGTCCGGAAGGACAAGGCGGTCGTCTTCGCCGAGCGCCGTGAGGTCAAGCAGGTGATCACGCCCGAGGCGGCGGCCGACTCCGTGGCGGCGATGGAGGAGGTCCTCAAGACGGGTACGGCGGCGGGCAGGGGCATCGGCCGCCCGGCCGCCGGCAAGACCGGCACGAACAACGACAACAAGGAAGCGTGGTTCGTCGGCTTCACCCCGCAGATCTCCACCGCGGTCGGCATGTACCGCGAGCAGTGCGTCACCAAGTCGGGAAAGATCGTCCAGCCCATCTACGCGAACTGCCCGGAGACCCCCGGCGGCAAGAAGAGCAAGAAGTACGGCCCGAACAATCCCTACTCCAAGCCCCGTGAGATATCGCTCGGCGCCGGCATCGAAGGCGCGACCTACCCGACCACCATCTGGCGGAACTTCATGATGGAGGCGCTCGCGGGCAAGCCCGTCGAGCAGTTCCCGCAGAAGGCCGGGCTGGGCAGCCCGGAGAACATCGTGCCGAGCCCGACGCCGACGCCCAGCCCGGAGCCGGACGACGCCGGGTTCCCGACGGACTTCCCGACCGACTTCCCCGACGACGGCGGCTGCTTCAACGGCGGCCCGGGATGTGACAGCGGCGACGGCCTCGGCGACGACCGGGGCCCGGGCGGTTCGGACGGCGGCCCCGGCGGCGACGACGTCCCGTTGAACATCAACCAGCCCCCGGCCGCGCTCCCGACCGGGTCGGGAAACGGCAGGAACGGCAGCGGCGCCTGATCCGCGATCCGGCGTCCCGAAGGGGCCCGCGGCGACTCCCGCCGCGGGCCCCTTCGGCGCGCGGAGTCGCCAAGCCGAGGCGTTGAATGGTGCAATACCGAGCATGACGACCCGGACCACGAACGACTCCGCCCCGCTGCCCGGGGTCGCCGCGCGGGCGGTGCCGTACCTGCCTCTCGGGCTTCTCGCGGGGCTCGGCGCCGTTCTCGCGTACCTGTGGAAATATCCCTGCCGGTTCGGCGGAGCCTGGAACGGCGGCGTCGGGCAGTTCACGAACTTCTGTTACACCGACATCTATCCGCTGTTCTGGGCCGAGAAGCTCAACGAGGGCAAGATCCCGTACGTCGACTATCCGGTCGAATACCCGGTGGGCATCGGCGGGATCATGGAGTTCGCCCGCCGCCTCGCGGGTGGCGACGGGGTCGTGTTCTACGACGTCACCGTGATCCTGATGGGAATCGCGCTGGTCGTGGGCGTGCTGCTCATGGCCGCGCTCGCCGGTCCCGCCCGCCGCTGGGACGCCCTCTGGTACGCCGTCGGCCCGGCCGTCATCCTCTGCGCGTACATCAACTGGGACCTCGCCGCCGGCGCCCTCGCGCTGGGCGGCCTGCTGGCCTGGGCCCGCAACCGGCCGTGGCTGGCGGGTGTGCTGCTGGCCCTCGCCGTGGCCACGAAGTTCTACCCGCTGATGTTCTTCGGCGCGTTGTTCCTGCTCACGGTGCGTACGGCGAAGTGGGTGCCGTTCCTCAAGACCCTCGCCGGGGCCGCGGGCGCGTGGCTGCTGGTCAACGTGCCGATCATGCTGGTCAACTTCGAGGGCTGGGAGAAGTTCTACGCGTTCAGCAGCGAGCGCGGCGCCGACTGGGGCGGGCTGTGGTTCTTCTTCCAGAAGACCGAGTGGTTCGGCATGGAAAGGCCCGGTTTCCTGGCCTTTCTCGGCGACGCGGAGAAGCTGAACACCATGGCCATGGCCGCGCTGGCGGTGCTCCTGCTGGGCGTCGCTGTGCTGGCGCTCGCCGCGCCGCGCCGCCCGCGCCTGATGCAGCTGTGCTTCCTCGCCCTGGCCGCCTTCATGATCACCAACAAGGTCTGGTCGCCGCAGTACGTCCTGTGGCTGGTGCCGTTCGCGGTGCTGGCCAGGCCGAGGTGGGGGGCGCTGGCCGCCTGGCAGGTCGCCGAGTGCTGGTACTTCTTCTCCATCTGGCTCTACCTGATCACCCAGTATCCCGACCACGCCGGGGAGGGCATCGGCGACGACCCCTACTTCCTGTCGGTCTGGGCCCGGGCGCTGACCATCGTCATCCTCATGGCGCTCGTCGTCCGCGACATCCTGCGGCCCGAGCACGACGTCATCCGCCAGGGAGAGGTCGACGACCCGTCGGGCGGGGTGTTCGATCACGCCGAGGACCGTCTCGTGTTGCGCCGTTCGCTCCTCTCGCGAGGGGTGCGGCAGCAGCCGGAGACGGTGTGAAGCCGTGAAACTTACATCGGATTTCGCGCCCGTCGCGGCGCGGTTCCGAGCCGTCCGCGCGGAGGCATCGCGTAGCGTCGCGTGAGAGTGTCCGCGACGAACGGGGGAGACACGATGCGCCGGAGGCCACCATGGCTCCTGCTGCTGGTGTGGGTCGTGACCAGGGTGATGCTCCTCCTCGTCGCGACCCAGACCATCCCGACCGGGCACGGCGTGGCGTTCAGGAACGACGTCACCCTCTATCGCCACTGGTCCGAGATCCTGGCGGAGGGACAGTTCCCGGCGGGTGACGAGAAGTGGCAGTACCCGCCGTTCGCGGCGCTGCCGCTGCTCGCCCCCCGGCTGCTGCCGCTGGGCTACCACGTCGCCTTCTATCTGCTGGCGGCACTGTGCGACCTCGCGATCCTGTTCCTGGTCTGGTGGTTTTCCACCGGCCGGCGCGGCGGGAGCCGTACGGGGCCGTGGGCGTGGACGGTGGGCGCGGCCCTGCTCGGCCCGGTGCTCGTCTCCCGTTATGACCTCATGGTCACGCTCGTGGCGGTGCTCGCGCTGACGGCGTCGGCCAACCCGGTGGTGCGCGGGTCGCTCATCGGCGCCGGGCTCCTCGTGAAGGTCTGGCCGGTCGCGCTGCTCGCCGGCCTGCGGCGGTGGCGCGAGCTGCTGACCGCGTCGTGGCTCACGGTCGCGGTCGCGGTCGGGGGATGCGGCGTGGCCGCCCTGACGATGCCGCACGCGCTGGACTTCCTGACCGCACAGGAGAAGCGCGGGCTGCAGATCGAGTCGCTCGCCGCCACGCCGTTCGCGCTCGCCCGGGCCCTCGGCTGGTGGGACGGCTACACCACCTATCGGCACGGCGCGATGGAGGCCGTCGGCGGCGGCGTGGGCGTCGCGACGATGGTGAGCCTGGCCGCCACGCCCGTGGCGCTGGCGCTGATCGGCCTGTGGTGGCTGCGCGCGGCCCCCAGCCCCCGGTCGTACTACGACGCCGCTCTCACGACCGTGCTCTTCCTGGTCGCCACCAGCCGGGTGCTGTCACCGCAGTACCTCGTGTGGGTGATCGGCATCGCCGCCGTCATCCTGTCGGTGCGGCGCGACCGGCCGGGCCCGACGCAGCGGCCGGCCGCCCTGCTCGTCATGGTCGCCGCCCTGCTGACGGGCGTCATGTATCCCTGGATCGAGCTGGACTACAGCTGGACGGGCACCCTGCCGGGGACGCTCGTGCTGGTCCTGCGCAACCTCGTCTTCCTCGCCGCGGCCGTCACGTCGTACGTGCAGTTGTGGCGCGCCACGCGCAGGCCCGCGGGGGTGCGGGACGAGCGAGGCGTTCAGACGCCTGTACCCGCTTCCTGACGTTTTCAATCCGCAGAGTTATCCACAGGGTGTGGACGAACGGCTACAGGTGCTTGCGCAGGAACGCGATGTCGTCGGCCTGGCCCTCGAACGGCGTCTCCACCACGATCGGCGCCCCGGCCGCCCGGCAGACCTCCAGGATCAGCTCGGGGTCGATCTGGCCGTTGCCGAGGTTGGCGTGGCGGTCGGCCCCGGAGTCGAACGCGTCGCGCGAGTCGTTGCAGTGCACGAGGTCGATGCGGCCCGTGATCGCCTTCACCCGCTCCACGAGGCCGGCGAGCTCCTCGCCGCCCGCGTGGAAGTGACAGGTGTCGAGGCAGAAGCCGACGACCGAGGGGTCCGGCGCCCCCGCCGTCACCGCGTCCCACAGCCGGGCGATGCGCTCCAGCTTCCGCGCCATCGCGTTGCCGCCGCCGGCCGTGTTCTCGATCAGCACGGGGATCGGGCACTCGGTGCGCTCGAAGACCTTGCGCCAGTTGTCGAAGCCGGTCTGCGGGTCGTCGCCCGCGTTGACGTGCCCGCCGTGGACGATCAGGCCCTTGGCGCCGATGGCCGCCGCCGCCTTCAGATGCGAATCGAGCAGCTTGCGGCTCGGGATGCGGATGCGGTTGTTCGCGGTGGCCACGTTGATGACGTACGGCGCGTGCACGTAGACGTCCACGTCCGAGGTGCGCAGGGCGTCGGCGGTGGCGGGCGTCACCGGGCCCTTCCAGCCCTGGGGATCGCCGAGGAAGAACTGCACCACGTCGGCGTCGCGGGCCGCCGCGTGCGCCAGCGGATCGTCCTGGTCGACGTGGGCTCCGATCCGCGGGCGGGCGCCGTTGTGGCTGTCCATGCCGTTCCTCCACCAATGCTTGTTGCCTGATCGCGAGGCCGCCGGACGCGAGGGGCGAACTCTAGGCGCTCTCCAAGAGCGTTTCAAGAGGGCGCGCTGTTTCAAGCGTGCGAAACAGGGCAGTCGCGTGTGCACGCGCCCCCCAGACCCGCGCGCGATACTACTTCGTCGTCAAGGAGACGAGCATGAGATATCGCTTAGGCAGCTTCGTCCTTCTCATCTACATCCTCGTCGGCCTCTATGTGGCCTGGCTCCACGACTACATCACCCCCACGCTCCTCAAGCAGGTCGCCCAGGCGCTGATCGCGGTCTTCCTGTGGTTCCTCGTGCTGCTCGGCGTGGACCTGCACATCGGCGGCTGAACGGTCACAGGCCAGGTGCGCAGGTGTCGGTTGTGCACGCGTCGGTCGCGCGGCGTCAGTTGCGCAGCGAGAAACCGCGGGGGAAGAAGCCCCCGTGCGCGATGCCCAGCGCGGCGCCGACGAACGACCCCACGATCCCCACGATGATCAGCGCCCGCTGTCTGGTGGTCGACGAGACGAACTGGGCGTACAGCCCGCCCCAGAACCCGACCGCGCCCACCCACGACGCGATCATGTGGGCCGCCACGATGAAGCCCGTGACGAACGCCACCAGGCCGCACACGAGCGTCGCGATCGTCATCGCGTTCTCCCGCGGGTGCGGCCTGCCGTCCGTGTCGAGTATGAAGTGACCGGGGCTTCTTCTTTTTCGGCCGATGGTGTTTCGCATCGCGCCTACCCCCTCTCCGACCTCCAGTTTCACTCTCCGGGCCGGGTGGGGCCAAGTGGCTGATAGCCTTATTCGACTGCGTCTGATAAGGGCCGGGGGGCATGCCTCCCGGCGCGAGGCGCAGGGTCCTCCTGTCACGGCAAGGCGTCGTGACCGCAAGAGTCCAGAGGAGGTTGGATCACACATGCGTCGCTACGAGATGATGGTCATTCTCGACCCGTCCCTCGACGAGCGCACCGTGCAGCCGTCGCTCGACCAGTTCCTCAGCGTCGTCCGCAACGACGGCGGCACCGTGGAGAAGGTCGACGTCTGGGGCCGTCGCCGCCTGTCCTACGACATCGCCAAGAAGTCCGAGGGCATCTACGCCGTGGTCGACCTGACCGCCGAGCCTGCCACCGTGAAGGAGCTGGACCGCCAGCTCAACCTGAACGAGGGCATCCTCCGCACCAAGGTCATCCGCCCCGAGCTCCACTGAGCTTCACTGGCAGCACCCCGAAGCCCGGCGATTTGTCGGGCCCGGGCCGTACTCTGAGCCTCTGACGGCTCAGCTGACGGGATAGGAAGGCGAAAGCGACCGATGGCAGCAGGCGACACCCAGATCACGATCGTCGGCAATCTTGTCGACGACCCGGAGCTGCGCTTCACCCCGACGGGGCAGGCCGTGGCCCGGTTCCGCATCGCGTCCACTCCGCGGTTCCTCGACAGGCAGACCAACGAGTGGAAAGACGGCGAGGGCCTGTTCCTCACCTGCAACGTCTGGCGGCAGGCGGCGGAGAACGTCGCCGAGAGCCTCCAGCGCGGCATGCGGGTGATCGTCCAGGGACGGCTGCGCCAACGGTCGTACGAGACCAAGGAAGGCGAGAAGCGCACGGTCTACGAGGTCGAGGTCGACGAGGTCGGCCCCTCGCTGCGCAACGCCACGGCGAAGGTCAACAAGACCTCGCGCCAGGGCGGTGGCGGCGGCGGCTTCGGCGGACCTGCCAACGACCCGTGGGCGACCGCGGCGCCTGCTCCGCAGGGGGGCTACGGCTCCGGCGGTGGCGGCGGCTTCGGCGGCGGCCCGCAGGGCGGCGGCGGCTTCGGCGGCGACTTCAGCGACGAACCGCCCTTCTAGGTCACCGGGGCCTTCCGGTCCCAACCACCGTAAACACAACCGAGCGACCATTCCCGCTTCATGCGGGGCTCTGAGAGGAGCACCACGATGGCGAAGCCGGCAGTGCGCAAGCCCAAGAAGAAGGTTTGCCTCTTCTGCCACGACAAGATCTCCTACGTCGACTACAAGGACACGGGACTGCTGCGGAAGTTCATCTCCGACCGCGGCAAGATCCGTGCTCGCCGGGTGACGGGCAACTGCACCCAGCACCAGCGCGACGTGGCGACCGCTATCAAGAACGCTCGTGAGATGGCCCTGCTGCCGTACACGAGCACCGCGCGCTGAGAAAGGAGACTCAGGACAAATGAAGCTCATCCTCACCACTGAGGTCTCCGGCCTCGGCGCTCCCGGCGACATCGTCGAGGTCAAGGACGGCTACGGCCGCAACTACCTCATTCCTCGTGGCTTCGCCATCCGCTGGACCCGCGGCGCCGAGTCGCAGGTCGCCTCGCTGAAGAAGGCGCGCGCCGCCCGCGAGATCCGCGACCTGGGCTCCGCCAAGGAGGTCGCCGGCCAGCTCGGCGCCCTCAAGGTGCGCCTCACGACCCGCGCGGGCGAGTCGGGCCGGCTGTTCGGCTCGGTCACGACCGGCGACATCGCCGAGGCCGTCAAGGCCGCCGGTGGTCCGCAGCTCGACCGCCGCCGCATCGAGATCGGCAACGCGATCAAGAGCGTCGGCACCCACAAGGTGAGCGTCCGGCTGCACCCGGAGGTCGCCGCCACCATCGACGTCGAGGTGGTCGCGGGCTGACACCCGTCGCAGTTCCGTCGAGGGCCCTTCTCCGTACGCCGGAGAGGGGCCCTTCGCGGTTCTGCGGGCCGTCCGGCGAGGAGTGATTCCCCTCAGGTCAACAGGGGTTATACGGAACGCTAGTATCTTGCCGTCCGATTCAGCGGATTTCGTGGAAACACCCCTCGATGGAGGCTGCGATGCGCCGTCCCTCACTCCTGCTGGCGTCCGGCGCTCTCGTGCTGGCGGCCGCCGCCTGCGCTCCGGCGGACGACACCTCCACCACCGCGAGCGCCGCCGCGAGCCCGGCCGGCTCCGCCGCCGCGGACGCGTGCGCGAAGGAGAGCCTCAAGCTCATCACCCCCGGCAAGCTCACGATCGGCACCGACAAGCCGGCGTACGAGCCGTGGTTCAAGGACGACAACCCCTCCAACGGGCAGGGGTTCGAGAGCGCGGTCGCCTACGCCGTGGCCGAGAAGATGGGATTCACCAAGGACGAGGTCACCTGGGCGGTCGTGCCGTTCGACTCGTCGTTCGCCCCGGGGCCCAAGCAGTTCGACTTCGACGTCAACCAGATCTCGATCACCCCCAGCCGGGCCAAGGCCGTCGACTTCAGCCAGGGCTACTACACGGTCAAGCAGGGCGTCGTGGCCCTCGACGGCACGAAGTTCGCCTCCGCCACGAGCCTCGCCGAGCTCAAGGACGCCAAGATCGGCGTGCAGGCCGGCACCACCGCGCTGGAGGCGGTGCGGTCGGTCATCCAGCCCTCCAAGGACCCGAGCGTGTTCAACCAGCAGGTCGACGCGGTCAACGCGCTGAAGAACAAGCAGATCGACGCCATCGTCGTCGACCTGCCGACCGCCTTCTACGTCACCGCCGCCCAGGTGGAGGGCTCGAAGATCGTCGGGCAGTTCGACGCGAACGCCGGGGAGCCCGAGGAGTTCGGCCTGCTGTTCCAGAAGGGCAACCCGCTGGTGAGCTGCGTCGACAAGGCGCTCGGCGAGCTGAAGTCGTCCGGTGAGCTGGCGCAGATCGAGAGCCAGTGGCTGACCGCCGCCGCGGGCGCGCCGGAGCTCAAGTGACCGAAGGAGAGGCGGCCGGCTCGCCCGTGGCAGAACCCGAGGCCGCGGAGTCGCCGGCGGGGAATCCGGAGGCCGCGGGATCGCGGGAGGGGGATCTGCGGGCCGAGCCGGGGGGAACGTCGCTGCCCTCGGAGGCCGCCGCGCCGGTGGGAAGCCCCGGACGCGGGGAGTCACCCGTATGGGTGAAGAGCGAGCGCCAGCTCCGCCGGGAGGCGGAGCTGCGCGGCCGGGCACGGCGGTCCGTCTCCGTCGCGACCGCGTCCACGATCGTCGTGGTGGTCGCCCTCGTCGTCGGGATCACCTCGTCGCCGGGGTGGCCGAGGGTGCGGGAGACCTTCCTCAGCCCCGAGGCGTTCGTCGCCGCGCTGCCCGACGTGCTGCGTGGTTTCGTGCTCAACATCGAGATGTTCCTCATCGCCGAGGTGTTCATCCTCGTGCTGGGGCTCCTCGTCGCAGTGGTACGCGGCCTGCGCTCACCGGTGTTCTTCCCGCTGCGCGCGCTGGCCGTGATCTACACCGACGTCTTCCGCGGCATCCCGACCATCCTGCTCATCTATCTGGTCGGGTTCGGCATTCCGGCACTCGCTCTGCAAGGCGCACCCAGTGACCCGGTCACCCTCGGCATCATCGCGCTCGTGCTGTCCTACGGCGCGTACGTCGCCGAGGTGTTCCGGGCGGGCATCGAGTCGGTGCACCCGAGCCAGCGGGCGGCGGCGCGATCGCTGGCGCTGACGCAGGGCCAGACCATGCGTCACGTGGTGCTGCCGCAGGCCGTCCGCCGGGTGATCCCGCCGCTGCTCAACGACTTCGTCTCGCTGCAGAAGGACACCGCGCTGGTCTCCGTGCTCGGCCCGCTGGAGGCGCTGCGGCAGGCGCAGATCCACAAGGACCTCGACTTCAACTTCACGCCCTACCTGGTGGCCGCGCTGCTGTTCATCCTGCTGACGGTGCCGATGGCCCGGTTCACCGACCATCTCGCCGCGCGGGCGGCCCGGCGCCAGACGGGAGGCGGCACGGCATGAGCCTGCTCAAGGTCGAGGGCGTCTGGAAGCACTACCAGGGGCTGAGCGTGCTGCGCGGGATCGACCTGGAGGTCGCTCCGCACGAGGTGGTCTGCCTGATCGGCGCGTCCGGCTCGGGCAAGTCGACGCTGCTGCGCTGCGTCAACCTGCTGGAGACGATCGACGACGGCGCGATCCACCTGGACGGCACCGAGATCACCGACGTGCGGGCCGACCCCGACGACGTGCGCCGCCGCATCGGCATGGTGTTCCAGGCGTACAACCTGTTCCCGCACATGACCGTGCTCGACAACATCACGCTCGCGCCCCGCAAGGTGCACGGCGTGCGGCCCGAGGAGGCCGAGGCGCGGGCGCGCGAGCTGCTCGACCGGTTCGGGCTGGCCGACAAGGCGGGGGAGTATCCCGACCGGCTGTCCGGCGGCCAGCAGCAGCGGGTCGCGGTCATCCGCGCGGTCGCGACCGATCCCCGCCTGCTGCTGCTCGACGAGGTCACCTCAGCGCTCGATCCCACGCTGGTCACCGAGGTGCTCGGCGTGATCCGCGAGCTCAAGGAGGCCGGGATGACGATGATCCTGGCCACCCACGAGATGGGCTTCGCCCGCGACATCGCCGACATCGTGTGCTTCCTCGAAGGCGGCGTGCTGCTGGAGAGCGGCCCGCCCGAGCAGATCTTCAGCGCGCCCGAGCATCCGCGCACGCAGGCGTTCCTCCAGCGCGTGCTGGAGGCCCGCCGCATGTGAGTCAGGCGGCCGTCCGTGAGGCGCCCGTGACCATCCAGGCGGTGCCGTACGCGCGGAGGGCCAGCGTGACGAGCCGGGCGGTCATCCAGACGCCGAGCGCGAGCCACAGGGCCACCAGAGTGCCCGCGACGGCGGCGAACGGCAGGTAGGCCAGCGTCGTCCACAGCCCCGCCCAGGCGAGGTAGCGCTGGTCGCCGGCCCCGATGAGCACGCCGTCGAGCACGAACACGACGCCCGCGACCGGCTGCAGGAGCGCGACCGGCCACAGCACGGAGAGCAGCTCGGCGGCCGCCTCGCCGTGTGCGTCGAACAGGGCGGGCACCAGCGGGCGCGCGAGCAGGACGGCCGCGCAGAACACGACGCCGCATCCGACACCCCACATCACCATGCGCCTGGTGGCCTCGCGGGCGCCCGTGACGTCGCCCGCGCCCAGCGCGCGGCCCGTGATGGCCTGCCCCGCGATCGCGATGGCGTCGAGCGCGAAGGCGAGGAACGTCCAGATGCGGGCGGCGATCGTGTGCGCGCCGATCTGGTCGTCGCCCATCCGGGTCGCGATCGAGGTGGCGACGAGCAGCACGGCCTGGAGGCATGCCGTACGGACGACCAGGGCGAACCCGGCGGCGCCGGCGGCCCGCACACCGGCGAGGTCGGGCAGCAGCGAGGCGCCGTGCGCACGGGCGGTCCGCACGACCAGCGCGAGGTAGGTCGCGGCGGCCAGCGACTGCGCGACGACCGTGCCCCAGGCCGATCCGGAGATCCCCCAGCCGAGGCCGAGCACGAACCAGATGTTCAGCAGCCCGTTCAGCCCGAACGACGCGATGGACACGGCCAGCGGCGTGCGGGTGTCCTGCAGCCCGCGCAGCACGCCGGTGCCGGCGAGGACCAGCAGCATGCCGGGGGTGCCGAGGAGACTGATGCGCAGATAGGTGACGGCCTGCGCGGCGAGCTGGCCGGTCGCTCCGAACAGGTGTACGATAAACGGAGCAAGAGGCCAGCACACCACACCGACGGCCAGTCCGATGATCGCGGCCAGCCACAGGCCGTCCATCCCCTGGCGCATCGCCTGCCTGACGTCCCCCGCCCCCAGTCTCCGTGCGACCGCGGCGGTGGTGGCGTACGCGAGGAACACGCACAGCCCGACGAGGGCCGACAGGGCCGCGCTGGCCACGCCGAGAGCGCCGAGCGCTGGATCGGGGAGGTGGCCGACGATGACGGAGTCGGTGAGCAGGAAGAGCGGCTCGGCCACCAGTGCCCCGAATGCCGGGATCGCGAGCCTGAGGATCTCCCTGTCATGGGCACGGCCGTGTCCGGTCCCAGAGGTAAGTGGCATAAGCCTATTTTGCGGCTTACTGAGCCATGCTCGATCGGTATCGAAATCTCCGGTGACTTTCTTTCCTCCACAGGCCGTGGATATCGAAATCCCAGGTGGCGGCGGTCTTCGCCGACGTGGTCACACCGCTGTCCACAGGGTCGTCCCCAGGCTTTTCACATGTCGGGGGAGCGGACTGCACACGTTGTCCACAGGGTTGTCCACTGGTCAAGTTGCCGCCCGGCCCCGGGGTTGGGGAGACTTGCGCCCCGGGCTGGGGTTGCTGTGACCGCTGGGCAGGGGGTGTGAGGGTGAGCGTGCTCGACTTCCCGGGGGGACCCGGAGGCTCCGATTCGACGTTCGAGCGGACGCCGCCACACAACATCGAGGCCGAGCAGTCGGTGCTGGGCGGCATGCTGCTGTCCAAGGACGCCATCGCCGACGTCATCGAGGTGCTGCGCGCCGACGACTTCTACCGGCCGGCCCACCAGATCGTCTTCGAGGTGATCACCGACCTGTACGGCCGGGGCGAGCCCGCCGACTCGGTGACCGTCTTCGACGAGTTGCAGAAGCGCGGCGAGGTCGCCCGGGTCGGCGGCGGCGCCTACCTGCACACGCTGACCGCGATCGTGCCCACCGCCGCCAACGCCGGCTACTACGCCAAGATCGTCCGCGAGCAGGCCGTGCTGCGCCGCCTCATCGAGGCCGGCACCCGCATCGTCTCCTACGGCTACGGTGGCCAGGGCGAGGAGGTCGACGACCTGGTCGACCGCGCGCAGGCCGAGATCTACAAGGTCACCGAGCGCCGCACCTCCGAGGACTACCTCCCGCTGTCGGAGATCATGCCGTCGGCCCTCGACGAGATCGAGGCCATCGGCAGCCGCGGCGGCCAGATGGTCGGCGTCCCGACCGGTTTCCAGGATCTCGACGCCCTGACCAACGGCCTCCACCCCGGCCAGATGATCGTCGTGGCCGCCCGCCCGGCGATTGGAAAAAGCACCCTAGGTCTGGATTTCGCCCGATCTGCGGCGATTAAGCATGGGATGACCACGGTCATCTTCTCGCTGGAGATGTCGCGCAACGAGATCACCATGCGTCTGCTGTCCGCCGAGGCGCGGGTGGCGCTGCACACGATGCGCTCGGGCATGATGAGCGACGACGACTGGACGCGGATGGCCCGCCGGATGGGCGAGGTCGCCGAGGCGCCGCTGTTCATCGACGACTCCCCGAACATGTCGATGATGGAGATCCGGGCCAAGTGCCGCCGCCTGAAGCAGCGTCACGACCTGCGCTTCGTGATCGTCGACTATCTCCAGCTCATGAGCTCGCCCAAGAAGACCGAGAGCCGTCAGCAGGAGGTCTCGGAGCTGTCCCGTGCGCTGAAGCTGCTGGCCAAGGAGCTGGAGGTGCCGGTCATCGCGATCTCCCAGCTCAACCGTGGCCCCGAGCAGCGTACGGACAAGCGCCCGCAAGTGTCGGACCTACGTGAATCGGGCTCGATCGAGCAGGACGCCGACATGGTCATCCTGCTGCACCGGGAGGACGCGTACGAACGGGAGTCGCCGCGTGCGGGCGAGGCGGACCTGATCGTGGCCAAGCACCGAAACGGCCCCACGGCCACGGTGACCGTGGCGTTCCAGGGTCACTACAGCCGCTTCGTGGACATGGCGACGCACTAGCTTCCTGATCATTTGTTCGATTTCGTGTTATGTCGTATGGGTCGCGAGGAATCATGACAACCCATCCGGCACCACGACGATCGTCAACGTCAAGGTCTTCGACGGTCTCCGGCTGCTCGACGCCGTCACCCTCCGGGACGGCCTGATCGAGGCCGTGGGCCACGGGCCTGGCACGGACGGCGAGTCGTTCGGCGGCCGGGCCGCGGCGAGCCCCTGACGGCCGTACACAGGTCAGTCGACCTCGGGCCAGTCCCAGCCGAGCTGGAAGAACATGCCCAGGCGGTCGCTCACCGCGCGCATCTCGGAGATCTTCCCCTCCCGCAACGTGAGAATGAAGATCGCCTCGACCGTGAACGAACGGTGGGTGGGCTCCGGCATCCGCGGGTGGGAGCCGGAGTTCACCCCCGTCATCGTCAGCCGCGCGGTCACCCGGTGGCCCTCGCCGATCATCTCCTCGACCTTCAGGTGGAAGGGGTCGAACGCGTCGAGCTGCTGGGCGATCGCGTCGAACGCCGCGCCCGGCTCGTCGGGCTCCCCGTGGATCACCTTGTTGTGGTCGATCACGTCGTCGGTCATGTAGCGGCGCAGGTCGCCCAGCCTCCGGTCGTTGATGGCGTCGAACAGGCCCTGGACGACGGTCTTCGCGGCGGTGCTCATGATTGCTCCCCTTCTTTTCTTACGGCGTAAGAGAACGATATTCTTACGCCGTAAGAGACGTCAAGTGGAGGACCGATGCCGAGAGCGGGACTGTCCAAGGAGAAGGTGCTCGCCGCCGCGCTGGCCCTGGTCGACAGGGAGGGCATCGCGGCGCTGTCGATGCGCAAGCTCGGCGCGGAGCTGGGCGTGGAGGCGATGACGCTCTACTACTACGTGCCGAACAAGGACGCCGTCCTCGACGGGCTGATCGACATGGCGGTCTCGCGGGTAACGGTGGAGCCGGTGGGCCCGTGGCGGGAGTGGCTGCGCGCCTTCGCGGTCGCGATCCGGCGGGAGCTGCTCGCGCACCCCGCCCTGCTGCCGCTGGTCGCCACCCGGCCGGTGCTCGCGCCCGGCGGCCTGGCGACCGTGGAACGGATGGCGGCCGTGCTGCGGGACGAGGGGTTCGGCGCGCTGGAGGGGCTTCGGCTCGTCAACGCGGTGGCGACGTTCGTGGTGGGGCACACGCTGGCCGAGGCCGGAAGCACACCGGGGCACGGCGAACCGGACGTCGCCGGTGTGATGGAGAGCCTCGACCCGGGGGAGTATCCCGTGCTGGCCGAGGCGGTGCGCGCCGGGCTCGGCAGCCCGCAGGACCATCAGGAGCGCTTCGACCGCGCGCTCGACGCCCTGCTCGACGGCCTCGGGCCCGGTGCTCTCCGCAAAGCCTCCCGATAGGCGGCGTCCTCGGGGTGCGGCGCACACGCCACGTCGGGCGCGGACCGGCGGCCCGGTCACCGTCCGGCGCAGGCCGGCAGTCACCCAGGCGGGTCGCCGGGGAGGAGAGCCGAGGCGGTGGGCACGGGATTCCTCGCGAGGGCCGAGGACGGCGCGGGGCCCGGGAAGGCGTCACTCGGCCCCGGGCCCGAGGACGGCTCGGGGATAGCGCCGGGCCCCGGAGGTCGTTACTCGGCCCGAGGCCGACCGGCCTTTTCGGGTTCCAGCTCCGCCATCCGCGCGGCGGCCCATTCGGCCCATTCGCGCTGCGCGGCGGTCAGGCGCAGGCCCCACTCCAGCGCGATGTCGCCGTACAGCCGCAGCGCGTCGCCGCCCTGGCCGATGACGAACTCGCGGATGCCGAGGAGCTGGTCGTGCTCGTGGACGGCCCGCTCGGCCAGCCGTTCCAGATAGCCGCGGGCGGCGTCGGCGCCGACCTGGTCGAGGAAGAAGACCCGCAGCAGCATGTCGCTGCGCCGGGACATGGTGGGCGGCACCTCGACCAGCCAGTGGCGTAGCTCGGCCCGGCCCTCCTCGGTGATCTCGTATTCCTTGCGCCCGCGCGGGCCCTCCGCCGCGACCCGCACCAGCCCTTCCTTGGCCAGCCGGCCCAGCTCGGCGTAGAGCTGGCTCTGGGTCGCGGGCCAGACGTTCTCCAGCGACAGTTCGAAGGTCTTCAGCAGGTCGTAGCCGCTGGCGGGCCCGGCCGACAGGAGACCGAGCATGGCATGACGAAGACTCATGGCTCCGATCGTACATTCCTGTGTTGACATGTCGCTAGTGGAGGTTCTACGTTCGACATGTCACTGATGGAACGTCGAATGAAGGAACCCCCCGTGCTTCGCTACGTCCTCACCTTCCTCCCGTGGATCGCCTTCGCCGTCCTCAGCACGAACGGCGAGGCCAGGCTCGGAGCCACGGCCGCGCTCCTCGTCTCGCTCGTGCTGCTCGCCGCCGACCGCAGGGGCGGGCGCGGCTGGGACGAGCTGGTCATCGAGCTCAGCTCGGGGGTGTTCTTCGCGGGTCTGACGCTGGCCGCGTTCACGATCATGCCGGCGCCCTTCGGCGAGTACGGCCCGGCCGTCTCGGTGGCCTGGCTGGCGCTCACCGCCTGGGGGTCGCTGGCGATCCGCAAGCCGTTCACGCTGGGCATCGCCCGCCGGACGACCCCGGCAGAGGTGCAGGCGACCCCGCTGTTCTACCGGGTCAACGCCGTCATCACCGCTGTGTGGGCGGTGGGCTTCACCCTCAACGCCGTCGGCCTCGCCCTGCTGTTCGCCTTCGCCCCGCACGCCACCGTCGCGATCATCGCGGTGAAGGTCTGCGGCTTCGCGCTCCCCGCGCTGTTCACCATCCGCTACCCCCAGATCGTCCGCGCCCGCTACGCCGCCTGATCGGAGCCCCGCCATGACAACGCAGCCGACCACCACGACACCGACCACCACGACACAGACGACCACAGAGCCGACGACCATGAAGCCGACCGCCTCCTACCTGACCGGCCGCCTCGCTCCCGTCCCCGACGAGATCGACGCGATCGACCTGCCCGTCGAGGGCACGCTGCCGCCCGAGCTCACCGGCCGCTACTTCCGCAACGGCCCCAACCCCCGCCCCGGGGAGGACGGCGGGCACTGGTTCGTCGGCCACGGCATGATCCACGGCATCCGGCTGCGCGACGGGCGGGCCGAGTGGTACCGCAACCGCTGGGTCCGCACCAAGCGCTTCGCCGGCGCGCCGTACGTGCACGAGCGCGGGGTGGACCTCGCGGCCGTGCCCGCCAACACCCATGTGATCCGGCACGCCGACAAGATCCTCGCGCTCGTGGAGAACGGCCTGCCGTACGAGATGACGCGCGAGCTCGACACGGTCGGCCCCTGCGACTTCGGGGGGAGGCTGGCCACCGCGATGACCGCGCACCCGAAGGAGGACCCGATCACCGGGGAGCTGCACTTCTTCGGGTACGGCTGGGCCAAGCCCTACCTCACCTATCACCGGCTGTCGGCCGGCGGCGAGCTGGTGGAGAGCCGGCCGATCGACGTGCCGGGGCCCACCATGGCCCACGACTTCGCGATCACCCGGCACCACGTGGTGTGGCTCGACCTGCCGGTCGTCTTCGACTTCGCCCTGGTGGGCCGGGGCATGCCGTACCGGTGGGACGACGCGTACGGCGCGCGGCTGGGCGTGATGAGCCGCGCCACCGGCGATGTGCGGTGGTTCGACATCGACCCCTGCTACGTCTTCCATGTGGGCAACGCGAGCGAGGACGACCACGGGCGCGTCGTCGTCGACGCGGTGCGCTACTCGCCGGGGGCGTTCTGCGGCTTCTGGCCGACCATCGGCGGCGCGGCCAGCCCGGCCGCCCACACCGGGGGCGCGGCCCTGCACCGCTGGACGCTCGACCCCGCCACCGGCGTCGCGCGCGACGAGCAGCTCGACGACCTGGACGTCGAGTTTCCCACGATCAACGAGACGCGCACCGGCCTGACCAGCCGTTATGTCTACGCGGTCGGCAAGGACGCGATCGTGAAGTACGACACCGCGAACGGCACGAGCCGGGCCCACCAGACGGGCGAGCCCTCGCCGGGCGAGGCCGTGTTCGTCCCCGCGTCGGACGCCGGGGCCGAGGACGAGGGCTGGCTGCTGTCGATCGCGACCACCGAGCACGGTGCCGAGCTGCTGGTGCTCGACGCGTCGGACCTGGCCCGGGTGGCGTCCGTACGGCTGCCGCGCCGGGTGCCGGCCGGGTTCCACGGCTCGTGGATCCCCGACGAGGCTCCGTGAAAGATCAGGGAACCGGGCGATAGTGAGTGGTGATCCGGCCGTCGTCCAGCACGTGGAGGGCGATGGCCGGAGGCAGGTCGTAGTCGAGCGCAGGACGCCCCGATGCCTCGGACGGCAGCAGCGCGGTGCTCACCACTCCCGGCGCGACCAGCAGCGGCAGCCCGGCGAACGTCGTCGCCGCCGCGGTGTGGGCGTGCCCGGCCAGCACCGCGACGACATGCGGGTGGCGGCCCAGCACCTCCGCCAGCCCCTCCGGCCGCCCGAGCCGGATGCCGTCCACGTACGGGATGCCGAGTGCGACGGCCGGGTGGTGCATCCCGACGAAGGCGGGGACGCCGGGTGTGGCGGCGAGCACGGAGTCGAGCCAGGCCAGGGTGTCGTCGTCCAGCGCGCCCTCGGGGCGGCCGGGGATGCTGGAGTCGCACAGCACGATCGTCGCGTGGGCGAGGTTGAGCGCCTGGTTGACCGGGCGGTCGCCGTCCTGCTCCAGCAGGACCTTGCGGAGGTCGCCGCGGGTGTCGTGGTTGCCCGGGCACAGCACGAGCGGCACGTCGTCACCGGCGATCAGCTCGCGGACGGTCTCGTACTCCTCCACCGCGCCGTGGTCCGCGAGGTCGCCGGTGAGCACGATCGCGTCGGGCCGCAGCGACCGCGCGTAAGTGAGCGCGCGGGCGGCACGCGAGGTGTTCCGCTCGCTTCCATCGATGTGGATGTCACTGACGTGCGCCAGCACGAGCATGTGATACCTCCCGTGCGGAATGGGAACTCCAGCTTCTCACGCAAGGATCGTGTGAGGCAGATCTCACCGAGACCGTGACAGGGCTGTCGCGGCCGGACGCCGGCATCACGGCATGCACGACGACATCGAGCTCACCACCTGCGGCATCATCACCACCGGCGTCGAGGACGTCCCGGAGATCCGGGCCTTCAACGAGGAGCTGGAGCGGCGATCCGCGGCACAGACCCCGATCTGGCGCGGGCGGTCGCAGGAGTCGTTCACGAACCGCGGGTAGACCGCCCGGACAGGCGTTCGGCGAGGATGCGGGCCCTGGCGAGCTGCACCTTCCGCGCCTGGCCCGCCGCGAAGCCGATCACGAGCCACGGCGCGCTCAGGTCGAGCCGGTCGTCCACGCGCGTGCCGCCGTCCTCCGGCGACAGGTCGAAGCGGTAGCCCATCCGCACGCCGCCGGGGCTGTCCACCTGGCCCCGTACGGACAGTCGCTCGGCCGTGCGCTCGGTCAGCAGCGTGACGGCGATGGGGTTGTCGTATTTCAGGCCGAGGAAGCGGAACCGCTCGATCGAGGTGTAACGCACCACCCCCGGCTCCGACCGGTCGACGTCGCGCACGGCCACCACGAGCGGCGACAGGCCGATGTAACTCTCGGGCGTCGTGAGGTGCTCGAAGACCTCCTCCGGCGCGGCGTCCACGTGGAACGTGTTGGTCAGCACCCGTGCGGGCACCCCGGTCTCCTCACCCTGGATCTTGGTTGAGGGAATTGTGGCAGGGCCGTATCGCCGCACGGACGCCGGATGATCTCCGGACGATCACGAAGAGCTGCCATGGAGGAACGCCGCCGTCGCGGGGGCGGCCGGATAGAACGACTCGATGGCCAGCTCGGAGACCGTGATGTCGAGCGGGGTGCCGAAGGTCGCCACGATGCTGAAGAACGACAGCTCCCGCCCGGCCCGCCGCACCCGGAGCGGCACGAGGATGTCCCCGGGGCCGGGCAGCTCCACCTCGGGTTCGGGCTGGTCGCAGGGATATTCGCGCAGTTCGGCGTACAGCTCGGCGAGCCGCGGGTCGGCGGTGAGCGTGATCTGCCGCCGCAGCTGGCCGAGCAGGTGCGCCCGCCACTCGCCCAGGTTGACGATGTGCGGGGCGAGCCCCTCGGGGTGCAGGCTGCCCCGCAGCACGTTGCCCAGCAGGTCGGGGTCGATGCCCTCCGCCAGCAGCCCGATGCCGTCGTTGGCGTCGACGAGGTTCCAGAGCCGGTCCACCACCACGGCGGGAAAGGGATCGTGGGCCGACAACAGCCGCCTGATCGCGTCGTACACCGCCGCCATCTGCGGCGAGGCGAGCGGAGACTCGCCATAGACGGGGGCGTATCCCGCGGCCAGCAGCAGGTGGTTGCGCTCCCGGAGCGGGAGATCGAGGTGCTCGGAGAGGTGGAGCACCATGTCACGGCTCGGCGTGGCCCGGCCGGTCTCCAGGAAGCTGATGTGCCGGGTGGAGATCTCGGCGCGGTTGGACAGGTCCAGCTGGCTCATCCGCCGGTGCTCGCGCCACTGGCGCAGGAGCTCCCCGAACGACCGCTGATAGGGCGTTGCGACGGTCACGCCCTGGACGCTATCCGGTCGCCGATCGGCCCGGCGATTACCTGTGAGGTAGGCGCCGGGCCGTACGGGCCGCATCGGCTACTCCCAGCGGAAGAGCCGGGCGGCGGCGAGACCGGCGGCCAGCGCCCAGCCCGCCAGTACGGCGAGGTGGAGCGGCTGGGGGGCGTGTCCGCCCAGGGTGTCCATCAGCCCCTGCCCGAAGGCGCCCGTGGGGGTGAAGTCGCTGATCCGGCGCAGGACCTCGGGCATCAGCGGCCGGGGCAGCCACATCCCGGCGAGGAACAGCAGGGGGAACATGAGGGCCGCGCCCACCCCCTGCACGACCCGGGAGCTCGGCGCGACGGCGGACAGCAGCAGCCCGATGGCGAGGATGGTGAGCGTGCCGAGGACGAAGACGCCCGCGAACGCCCAGGGCGAGCCCGGCAGCGGCACCCCGATGACCAGGTGGCCCAGCATCAGCGTCAGCGTGGTGGCGATCACGGCCACGACCACGTTGATCAGCAGTTGGGCCGACAGCAGCGCGCTCGGCCGCACCGGCGTGGTGGACAGCCGCCGCAGCACGCCGCGCTCCCGATAGAGCACCAGGCCGGCCGGCAGCACGCTGAGCCCGAGCGTCACGACCGACAGCAGCACCATCATCGCCGTGAAGGGCGCGTCCACCAGCCGCTGCCCGCCCAGCGAGGGATCCGCCTCGCGGAAGGCGGGGATCGTCGTGCCCAGCGCCAGCAGCAGCCCCACCGGCAGCACGAGCGCGAAGAACACCGCCATCGGCTCGCGGAGGAAGAGCCGGGCCTCCACGGCCGCGAGCTTTCCGAATGCTTTCGTCATGACTCCTCCTGGCCGGTCAGAACGAGGAACGCGTCGTCGAGGGTGGTGCGCTCCATGCGCAGGCCACGCGTACGGGACGGGGGCAGCACGGCGGTGACGGCGCTGAGCAGCTCGCCGGTGCCGGTGACGGTGACCTCCGGGGCGTTCGCGCCGTCGGCGACGGTGACGGACGCCACCTCGGGCAGTGCGCGCAGGGCGTCGACCGGCTCGGCGGTGTGGAAGACCAGGCGCTGCTCGCCGCCGGCGCGGGCGACCAGCCCTTCGGGGGTGTCCACCGCCCGCACCCGTCCCCGGGAGATGACCGCGACCCGGTCGCACAGGCGCTCCACCTCCTCCATGAAGTGGGTCACCAGCAGGATGGTGACGCCGCGCTCCCTGATCCGGGCGATCAGGTCATAGGTCTCGCGGCGGGCGCGCGGGTCGAGGCCGGTGGTGAGCTCGTCGAGTATCGCGATGCGCGGGCTTCCGACCAGCGCGAGCGCGACCGACAGCCGCTGGCGCTGCCCGCCCGACAGCTTCCCGAAGGGCGCGCGGAGGTCGAGGCCGGCCTCCTCGGCCAGGGCCCGCCAGTCGGCCGGCCGGGCGTAGAACGAGGCGTAGAGCGCCAGCGCCTCCCCGACCCGGATCTTGTCGGGCAGCGAGCACTCCTGGAGCTGCACGCCGACCTGTTCCTTCAGGTCCGCGTCCACGGTGACGGTGCCCGCGGTGGGGGTGCGCAGCCCGGCGACGCACTCGACCGTCGTCGTCTTGCCTGCCCCGTTGCGGCCCACGATGCCGAAGACCTCGCCCTCCTTCACGGAGAACGACACGTCCTCGACCGCGACCCGCGTTCCGTACGTCTTGCGGAGGTGGTCCACGGTGATGATTGCCATGGCAAAGACGCTAGGAATCGGACGGTCCGCGGAGAATGCGGCTGTGGACCCGATGGGGGTGCACTTTCCTCCACCCCCATCGTGCGCCTTCGGCCACTGTGCCCACCCGGCGTCAGCGCCCAGACTGGACTCATGGCCGCACCTCGTTCGACCCTCACCGCCCTGGCCCGCAGCACCGCCCTCGCGGGCCTCTCCCTGCTGGGCCTGGCCGCCGGCCTGGCCATGCTGACCGCGGTGCTGCTCACCTTCCTGATCGGCCTGGTGATCGTCTTTCCCCCGGCCGTACGGCTCGCGCGGGCCGTGACCCGGCGGCAGCGCGTGCTGGCCGCCCGCTGGTCGGGCATCGCGATCGACGAGCCGTACCGGCCCGAGCCCCCCCCGCCGGTCCCGCAGGCCGACGGCTGGTATCGCGACGGCCGCACCCTCTACAGGAAGCCCACGATCCCGGCCTTCAACAAGCGGTGGAACTGGATGACCAAGGACCCCGCCACCTGGCGCGACCTCGCCTTCCTGCTCTCCGCGCCGGCGGCCGGCGGTTTCGTGGTCGCCGCACCGCTGCTCGCGGTCGCGTACGGCGTCGCGTGGGCGGCCGGAGGCAACGCGGCGATGGGCGTGGTCTGGATCCTGCTCGCGATGATCGCCGCGCCCTGGTACGCGCCGTGGGCCGTGCGCCTGCACGGCCAGTTCGCCGCAGCCCTGCTGGGGCCGACCGAGAAGGCCAGGCTGGCCCAGCGGGTCAGCCGCCTCGACGCCGCACGCACCGAGGCGGTCGACTCCCAGGCCGCCGAGCTGCGCCGGATCGAGCGCGATCTGCACGACGGCGCCCAGGCCCGCCTGGTGGCGATCGGCATGACGATCGGCGCGGCCGAGCAACTGCTCGAAAGCGACCCGCAGGCCGCCCGGGCGCTGCTCGGCAAGGCGAGGGAGGCGTCGGCGACCGCGTTGCAGGAGATCCGGCGGCTGGTGCGCGGCATCCATCCCCCGGTGCTGGCCGAGCGCGGCCTCGGCGACGCCGTACGCGCCCTCGCCCTGGACAGCCCGCTGCGCGTCCACGTCACGGTCGACCTGCCCGAGCGCGCCTCCGCGCCGCTGGAGTCGGCGGCGTACTTCGCGGTCAGCGAGCTGCTGGCCAACGCCGCCCGGCACGGCGACGCGACCGAGGCGTGGGTGGACCTGAGCACGCAGGGCCCGGCGCTGCGCGTGACGGTGACCGACGACGGCCACGGCGGTGCGGATCCCGAGCGCGGCACCGGCCTGCGCGGCATCGAGCGCAGGCTCGGGGCCTTCGACGGCGTCCTCGCGGTGAACAGCCCCGTGGGCGGCCCGACCACGGCCGTCATCGAACTGCCCCGGGCGTTCCGGCAGCGGCCGGCGCCGACGACTCCGTGGCGCCTGCTCGGGCGCCTGTGCTGGGTGCTGTGGCCGATCCCGCTGTTCCCGCAGGGGCTGGTCGCGATGGTGTTCAAGCTGGTGGGATCGCCGGTGAAGTCGTGGTTCCTGGCCCTGCACGTGCCCGAGCCCTTCCAGTGGCCGGTCATCGTCGGCATGATTGCGCTCGGCGGCGGCCTGCTGGCCATCGCGCTGGCGTCGACGGTGCGGAACAGGGAAACGGAGAACGGCGCGTGCGTGTAGTGCTGGCCGAAGACCTCCATCTGCTGAGGGAGGGGCTGGTCGCGCTGCTGCGCGCACACGGCTTCGAGGTGGTCGCGGCGGTCGAGTCCGGCCCCGAGCTGCTCGCCGCCCTGGTCGGCGAGCGTCCCGACGTCGCCGTCGTGGACGTACGGCTCCCGCCGACCTTCACCGACGAGGGGCTGCAGGCCGCGCTGGCCGCGCGGCGGCAGGTGCCCGGCCTGCCGGTCCTCGTGCTCTCCCAGCACGTCGAGCAGCTGTACGCCAGGGAGCTGCTGGCCGACGGGTCCGGCGGCGTCGGCTACCTGCTGAAGGACCGGGTGTTCAACGGCGAGCAGTTCGTCGACGCCGTACGCCGGGTCGCGGGCGGCGGGACGGCCATGGACCCCGAGGTGATCGCCCGGCTCCTGGCGAGCAACGCGCGCAACGAACCGCTCGGCCGCCTCACCCCCCGGGAGCGCGAGGTGCTGGAACTCATGGCCGAGGGCAGATCGAACGCCGCGATCGCGCAGCGGCTGTTCCTCAGCGACAGCGCGGTGGGCAAGCACACCGCGAGCATCTTCACCAAGCTGGGCCTCGCGCCCTCCGACGACGACAACCGCCGGGTCCTGGCCGTGCTCGCCTTCCTCAACAGCAAGTAGCGCCGCCGGGATTGTCGGTGCTGCCCGCTACGTTTGGGAGCGAGCTGTGGCACAGGCAGGAGGTCGGGATGAAATTCCAGGTGAACCGCGACGTTCTGGCGGACGCGGTGGCGTGGGCGGCCCGGGTGCTGCCCGCCCGGCCCGCCGTGCCCGTCCTCGCGGGCCTGCTGCTTGAGGCGGGTGACGACCTGCGGGTGTCCGCCTTCGACTACGACGTGTCGGCCCGTGCCGACGTCGAGGCCGATGTCGCCGAGCCGGGGCGGGTGCTGATCCCCGGCAAGGTCCTCGCCGAGATCACCCGCAGCCTGCCCGCCCGGCCTGTCGAGATCGTCAGAAGCGGCTCGGAGGCGGTGCTCACCTGCGGCAGCACGGAGTTCGGCCTGATCACGATGCCCGACGAGGACTTCCCCGTGATCCCGCCGATGCCGCCGAAGGTCGGCGCCGTGGGCGGCGGCGCGTTCGCCACCGCGGTCAACCAGGTGGCCGCCGCCGCGAGCCGCGACGACACGCTGCCCATGCTGACCGGCATCCGCGTTGACATCGAGGGGCCGCGGGTGTCGATGGCCGCGACCGACCGCTACCGCATCGCCGCCGCCGAGTTCCTGTGGCATCCCGAGCGGCAGGACGCGCGGCACGGCGTGGTCGTGCCGGCGCGGGTGCTGGTCGAGGTGGCCCGATCGCTGCGGGGCGGCGAGGTGGCGATCGGCCTGGGCGACAACGTGGCGGGTTTCGAGAGCCAGGGACGCACGACGACCGTGCGGCTGCTGGACGACCAGTTCATCGACTACCGGTCCCGGCTGACCTCCGAGTGGACGAACCACGCCGACGTGGAGGTCGCGCCGTTCGTGGAGGCCGTCAAGCGCGTCGTGCTGGTCGCCGAGCGCAACGCCGCGGTCCGGCTGTCGTTCTCCCAGGGGCAGGTGCTGATCCAGGCCGGGGGCGGCGACATCGGCAGGGGCGCGGAGGTCGTCGAGGCCGAGCTGGCGGGCCCGGACATCCAGATCGCCTTCCAGCCCCACTTCCTGCTCGACGGGCTGGCGGGGGTCGAGACCGGGCGGGCGCGCATCCACATGGACTCGCCGACCCGCCCCTCGCTGATCACCGACGAGGGCGAGGACCCCGGCTTCCGCTATCTCGTCATGTCCCTGCGGCTCGGCTGAGCACGCTCGCCGCCGGGCGGGGGCTCAGGAGGGGATGGCGGCGGAGTCGGTGAGGGCGATGAGGATGTGCTCCATGCAGGCGTGACCGGCCCGCTCGGCCGCGGTGGCGTCGCCGGCGACGATCGCGCGCACGATCGCGTCGTGGGGGATGTAGTTCTGCTCCAGGGAGCCGCCGGCCGCCGCGATGCTCGCCCGCAGCGCCGCGGAGAAGTCGATGTAGAGGTCGATCAGCACCCTGTTGTGCGTGGCCTCGACGACGGCCACGTGGAAGGCGAGGTCGGCCTCGACGAACGCGTCGGGGTCGCCGCCCGACCATGCCTTCTCGCGCTCGGCCAGCGCGGCCTCGATCGACGCGATGTCCCCGTCGGTCCGCCGGGTCGCGGCGAGCCGGGCCGCCTCGACCTCCAGGGCGCGCCGGACCTCCAGGATCTCCAGCTGCTCGGCCGCGCGCAGCCGCCTGGCCATCGCACCCGACAGCTCGCTGGTGGCCCGCACGTACGTGCCGTCGCCCTGGCGGCACTCCAGCAGCCCGGCGTGCGTCAGCGCGCGGACCGCCTCACGCACCGTGTTCCTGCCGACTCCGAGATGCTCGGCGAGCACCGTCTCGGTGGGAATCTTGGCATTCATCTGCCAGGAGCCGGAGGTGATCTGCTCCTTGAGCTGGTCGATCACCTGGTCCACGAGAGACGCCCGCTGCGCCGTCCGCAGGCTCACGTCAGCCTCCTTTGGGTTGCCAATCATCCGATGATGGAATGAGTGGTAGACCCTCATTATTCCAGAGCCTCCAGCACAAGTCCGGAGCCCCAGGGAGGCTATCGAGCGAGCACCGTCGTGGTCATGGAGCCCGGTATGTTCACGCGGATTCCGACCGCTTCCAGGGCTCTACGATATGCCCCTGTCTGCCGGTCGAGGGCACCGGCCTGGCCCCACAGGTCGCCGAGCATGCGCCAGGCCCGGGCGGTCTCCCGGTCGGGCGTCTCGCCGTCCAGCAGGTCGTGCGCGCGGTCCAGCGCGGCGGCCGGATCTTCGGACCGTGCCAAGGCGATCTCGGCCAGGATCATGTTCGCGGTCGCCGCGGTGGTCCCCTTGGCGCCGTCCAACAGATCCAGTGCCTGACCGGCGAGCTCGGCTGCGGATTCCGTGTCTCCGGTCCGGAACCGTACGAAACCCAGCACTACGAGGCTCCGTGCGTGATCCTGCCGTTCGGCCGGGAACCCCGCCAGAACGTCCGCCGCGGACTGCGCCAGAGCGTTGGCTCGGTCCAAATCGGCGCCTTCGGGATTCGCCGCAGTGATGCGAGCCCAGTGCATCGCGATGCGGGCGCGCCGCACGGCGATCCGCGCCGGACGGCCCGCCGCGAGGGCGTCCTCGGCGAGCTGCACGGCCAGGGCCGAGTCCTCGCCCTCGGCCGCCGTGACGCTGGCCTGCCACAGCGCGAGGACCTCCGCGCTGCGGTCGGTCGCGTTCGCCGGGCCCGCGGCCGAGAGCACCCGCTCGACGTACGGCAGGCCGGTCTCGGTCTCCACCAGCGCCAGCGCCAGCTCCGTGGCCAGCTCGCCCTCGATCACGCCGATCCGGTCGATCTGGCCGAGCGCCTGGGCGCCGAGGTCGCGCGCCCGCAGCCGGTCGCCGGCCCGCTGGTAGCAGCGGCACAGCGCCACCGTCAGCGGCAGGTCGGCGAGGCGCTCGGGGTGCGCGGCGGCCTCGCGGCGCAGCCGCTCGTACGCCTCGACGGCCCGGCCGATGCGGCCCTGGGCCTCCAGCGCCCGCGCCACACCGAGGCGCGCGTGGGCGGCCAGCATGGCGTTGTCCTCACCCGCCGCCTTGACGATCTCCCCGAAGCGGTCGGCCGCCACGGTGGGATCGCCGTGATACAGCTCGAGCTCGGCATGTCGCAGGCCGAGCTCGGTGTCGATGCGCTGCCGAGGTTCGATCCCGTGGAGCAGGAACTCGGTGGTGCAACCGAGCCGCTCGGCGAGCAGCCGGGCGACGACGGGCGTAGGCGTCCGCTTTCCGGACTCAATGAGTGAGACGTAACTGTCCGACAGGTCGGGTCCGGCCAACTGGGCCTGTGACATGCGCCTGCTCAACCGCAATCCGCGGACGCGGTCGCCGATGGTTCCCTGACTCGGCATCTGATCTCTCAGGGCGGGGGAAGGGTCAATAGTGTCGCCATAATGGCACGAAGCGACCGAATCGTGTAACCCTCCGTCAAGAATCACGACGATGAAGGTTCGATCACGGTGTCGAGATATCGGACGGAGGGCCTTCGGTCAGTCGTCGTCCCCGTCCTTGCTGGGGAAGATCATCTGGCAGACCTCCAGGTACAAGGTCTCCGGATAGGGGATGTGGGGGACGGTGCGCAGGGCCTGATCCTGGCCGGCCGACTCCATCACGAACTCGCCGTAGCCGAGCATGCGGCCGAGGAGCGAGCGCTGGAAGCTCATGTCGGTGACCTTGCTCAGGGGCATCATCGCGACCTTGCGCGTGATGAGGCCCGTGGTGAGAAGCATGCGCTGGGAGGTGACGACGAAGTAGTCGACCGACCACTCCGCGACCTTCCAGACGAAACGAACCAGCAGCAGAAGCCAGGCCCACCAGACGAGGGCGAGGGCCTGGCTCGCGCCGTTGTCGCTCAGGAACTTGCTGAGGACTCCGGCGAGGATGAGGCCGCCGAAGATCTCGGCGATAGGGCGCAGGAGGACGGCGGGGTGGCGCCGGACCATGATGACTTGCTGTTCGTGGGGGAGGAGGTAACGGTTGACCGACGACGGGGCCGAGTCCCCGTGGGTCACAAGTCTCATGTCAGGGTTGCGAAGAACTGCGCCATCGAGTCGGCCGCGTTGATGATCCCGTTGAAGGCCCCATGGACCGTGTGAGCCGCGTCAATCGGTCTTGTGAGCAGGTAGAAGCCCGCCGACACGATGAGCGTCCACTTGATGACTTTCTTCGCCTGCACCGCCGTCACCACTCCCATGACCAATACATTACCCAGACGCCCCGTTTGGTAAAGCGGCTAATCGCCAACGGGTTTTCGTGATCGTGACGACGGTCAGCCCCGCTCCGCCGCGGCGGTCGCCAGGACCCGCAGATGCTTGCGGGCGATGCGCTCGACCAGCGCGGGATGCGCCTGTCCGGTGACCTCGATGGCGCCGTGGTGGGCCGCCTGAACACACCGGGTCACCGTCGCGGGAGGATGCACCTCCGCGAACTCGTCCCTGAGCAGGGCCTCGAGCTCTTCGTAGGGCTCGTCGGCCGGATGCTGGATCATCGCTCTCCCTGGTGGCGCGCCGCTCGCGAGAGCGCGAGGTGACGTCGTCATCACACTGAGTACCCTACCGGGCGCGTAGTGTAACCACAGGTGGGATGTGGACGGACCACGTGGAAAGGAAGGGAAATCAGACCCCCGGGAATCACCCCGGAGGGAATCGGTGTGGCGGGAGGTCAGACGACGCCGTACAGACGGTCGCCGGCGTCGCCGAGGCCGGGCACGATGTAGCCGTTCTCGTTGAGCCGTTCGTCGAGGGCGGCCGTCACCACCCGGATCGGCCGGTCGCCGCCGCGGAACGCCTCGTCCAGGTAGGCGATGCCCTCGGGCGCGGCCAGCAGGCAGATCGCGGTGACGTCCCGCGCGCCGCGGTCGAACAGGAAGTTGATCGCCGCGGCCAGGGTGCCGCCCGTCGCGAGCATCGGGTCGAGCACGTAGCACTGCCGGCCGGACAGGTCCTCCGGCAGCCGCGTGGCGTAGGTCTGGGCCTTCAGCGTGGACTCGTCGCGGATCATGCCGAGGAAGCCCACCTCGGCCGTCGGCAGGAGCCGGGTCATCCCGTCGAGCATCCCCAGCCCTGCGCGCAGGATCGGCACCACGAGCGGCGCGGGGCGCGCCAGCCGTACGCCATGGGTGGTCGCGAGCGGTGTGTCGACCGTCACGTCGGTGACCCGGACGTCTCTGGTGGCCTCGTAGGCGAGCAGCGTGACCAGCTCGTCGGCCAGACGGCGGAACGTCGGCGAGTCGGTCCGCACGTCGCGGAGGGTGGTGAGCTTGTGTGCGACGAGCGGGTGGTCGACGACGAGGGTCTCCATGGGAACAGAAGTTACCGTCTCCTGGGCAAAGCCTCGACGCCGGCTGAGTCTTTGATCACGATTTGGAGCGAGCGCCATACGGTGCGACTCCGATTCTGCGACCATTGCCTGCGTGAAGACCGTGCGGTGGGGAAGACGATGACAGACGTGGACACTCTTGACTTCGCCATCGTTGTCTATCGCGAGGAGGACCACTGGGAAGCGGAGATGCTCCCGGTGGCGCTGACCTCCGACCTGGACGGCCTCATCCACGCCCTCCGCCAGACCCCCAGCATGGGAACCACGATTGGCATGGTCGCCGTAGGGGATGACTTCTTCGTGGCGTTACGGGTCTTCGGCGAGCAGGTGGACGTCTTCCTCTCGGACATCACGGCCGCCTGGGAGTGGCCGCTTGCGCAGCAGGTGCTCGAATACCTCGACGTGCCCGTCCCCGAGGAGGAGGAGCTCGACAGCGTCCTTCCCGCCGGGGACCTGTCCATCTTCGCCGACCTCGGGCTCGACGAGATGGAGCTGGGCGCGCTGTCCGGCGACCTCGATCTGCTGCCCGATGAGGTCCTGTCCAGCATCGCCGCGCGGCTGGGCTTCTCCCAGCCATTCGAACGCGCCGTCGACGCCGCCATCGGCTGACCTGGGGAGACGGCAATGCCCTCCAGATCCAACCTTTTCTCCGCCGGTTTCGCCCGCATCGACGGCCGCTGGGCCGGCGCCGAGGTCGATCTCGGCGAGGCCGAGATCGCCGACGACCTGAGCGACGCCCTGCAGGAGGCCCTCGGGCTCAGCGGCGAGGAGCTCGCGCTGCTGTGCGTGGAGGTCGAGGACGAGTGGTTCGCGATCATCCGTTATGAGGACGACCTCGACCCCCGCGTGTTCATCTCCGACGCGCACGCCGTGCAGAACGACCCCCTGGGCGAGATCTTCGCCGAGCTGGCCGGCGTCGTGGTCGACAAGGACGCGCCCGACCTCGGCATCCGCCCGGTCGGCGACCTGGAGCTGCTCGCCGACTTCTCGCTGAGCGCGGAGGAGCTCGTGGAGCTCAGCATGGAAGAGGGCGTGCTGCCCGCCGACATCCTCTCCCTCATCGCCGAACGGCTCGGCTTCGCCGACGAGCTCGACCGGCTGCGGTGACCGCCTCGCCGCCCGGTGCGTACGAGGCCGCCATGCGGCTGGCGCTCGCGGAGGCCGTACGGGCGGGCGGGCGCGGCGAGGTGCCGGTCGGCGCCGTCGTGCTGGGCCCGCAGCGGCCCGGCTCCGGGGAGCCGGGAGAGGTGCTCGCGGTGGCGGGCAACGACCGCGAGGCGAGCGCCGACCCCACGGCCCACGCCGAGGTGCTCGCCCTGCGCGCGGCCGCGGCGCGGACCGGCGACTGGCGGCTGACGGGCTGCACGCTCGTCGTGACCCTGGAACCCTGCACGATGTGCGCCGGAGCCGCCGTCCTCGCCCGGGTGGACCGCGTCGTGTACGGCGCGGTGGACGAGAAGGCCGGGGCCGCCGGATCGCTGTGGGACGTGCTGCGGGACCGCAGGCTCAACCACCGTCCCGAGGTGGTCATGGGCGTGCTCGCGGGCGAGTGCGCGGCCGTGCTGACCGAGTTCTTTTCGGACCGCCGCGCCTGATCCGGCGGGCGGAAGAAAACGGATGCACGCGCAGTGGTGTTCGTCCGGTAAGCTGCTGCGCGGTGGAGTCGCCTAGTGGCCGAGGGCGCACGCCTCGAAAGCGTGTGTAGGGCAACCTACCGTGGGTTCAAATCCCACCTCCACCGCCACCGAAGAGCCGCTGACCTGCGTGATCAGGTCGGCGGCTCTCGTGCGTTCAGAGGGCGCTCGGCCGGGGGGTGGTCAGGCGCCGTACGCCGGCCGCGATCCAGATGCCGGCCAGCGCGGCGTAGGCGGTGAGCAGCGCGCCGGAGGTGGAGGACAGGAGCATCGCCAGGGCGGCGGCCAGTCCCAGAAGGATCGCCCAGCCGTACAGGAGGGCCCGGCCCCGGGGCGCGCTCGTGTGCGCCGCCTCCTGCACGGGGGTGACCAGCGCCATGATCGCCGCGCCGCCCGTGCCCACCGCCTCCTGGGTGGTCGCCACGCCCGTGACGAGCAGCGCCGCGCCCACGACAGGCAGGCAGCAGCACACGAGGGCCGTGCGCGCCTCCGCGCCCTCGAAGAGCAGCCGGGTGGCCCTGGCGCGGGCCAGGCGCAGCGTGGTGACCGCCTCGGCCACCCAGGCCGCCCAGTGCAGGAGCGCGATGAGGACGAACAGGGCGATGACCGGAGGCGCGACGGGCAGCAGGAGCAGCATCCGCCATCCGCCGAAGAACGTGCCGCGCAGTCGCGCGAGCAGACGATAGACGGGGTTGCGCTGCTTGAGCGCCATCACCAGGAGATCCCTGGCTTGGTCGAACCCCGGAGACAGGCGGAGCACCTCGCGGAACGCGCGGGCGGCCTCGCCGGGTGAGCCGAAGGCGAGCTGCGCCCGTCCGTACGCCAGGTGGGCCAGGGCGCTCTCGGGATCGAGCCCCACGGCCCTCGCGGCGGCCTCCTTGGCTCCGGCGGCGTCGCCGAGTATGGTGAGGGCCACCGCGAGCAGGCCGGCCAGGTCGGCGTCCTCGGGTGCGAGGGCGAGCCCGTGGCGTGCCGCGTCGGCGGCCTGCGGCCACTGCGCGGCGTCGACGTGCACCCGGGCCAGCAGCTCCCAGGCCGGGGCGTGCTCGGGGGCGAGCTCCAGGCACGCCCGTGTCGCCTCGGCGGCCTCCCCGGGCAGGCCCGCCCGGTAGTACGCCTGACCGGCCACGTAGTGCGGGAACCAGTGGTCCGGCGCGAGCCGTACGGCTTCCGCGGCCTCGCCGATCGCCTCGGCCGGCCTGCGCTGCCGCGCCAGCGCCACCGCGAGGAAGGCGTGCCCGCTGACGTTCTGGGGCTCCTCGGCGAGCAGGCCCCGCAGCTCCCGCTCGGCCTCCGCGGGACGGTTCAGCTCCAGCAGTGTCCGCGCCCGCTCCAGCGGTGCGGCGGTCACCATCTGCCCTTGCTGCCCTTCATGCCCTTCATGCCCGTCATGCCGGTCTTGCCGGTCTTGCCGTCGATCCAGGGCATCAGCTCGTCCCACGCGCCGGAGTCGTTGGCGTGCAGCACGTAGTTGCGTGCGGTGCCCAGCCACTCCTTCACGGCCGTCGGCCGCGTCGCCTGGGCCACGGTGAGCAGGTCGTTCGTCGTCAGCGGGAGGGGACGGCCCGCGCTGATCGACTGGCGCAGCTTGGTCTCCACCGCGCGGTCGACCACGCCCTTGAGGTCCGCGCCGACGAAGCCGTCCGTGACCTTCGCCACCGCGTCGTAATCCATCTCGGCGAGCGGCTTGTCGCGGCACAGGATGCGCAGGATGGCGGCGCGCGCCGAGGCGTCGGGCGGGGGCACGAACACCATCTGGTCGAACCGCCCGGGACGCCGGAAGGCCGCGTCGATGTACCAGGGCGCGTTGGTGGCCGCCAGCACCAGGACGCCCTCGTTGGCGTGCTCCTCCACGCCGTCGAGCTCGGCCAGGAACTGGTTGACCAGCTGCCGGGTGTGCGCCTGCCGCATGTCGGACCGGCGCGCGGCCAGCGCGTCCACCTCGTCGAAGAAGAGCACGCACGGCCGGTGGCGGCGGGCCATCTCGAACGTGGCCCGCAGGTTGCGCTCGCTGGAGCCGATGTACATGTCGAGGATGTCGGCCAGCCCGACGCTGATGAACGCCGCGCCGAGCTCGCCGGCCGCGGCCCTGGCCAGGTGGGTCTTGCCCGCGCCCGGAGGGCCGTACAGCAGCACGCCGCCGCCCGCCCGCTTGCCGAACGCGGCGAACAGCTCGGGCTGCTGGACGGGGAGCAGGAGCTTCACCCGCAGCGACTCCTTGACCGCCTCCATGCCGGCCACGTCGGCGAACGTGACGCCCGAGCGCTCGGCCTCGGCGTCGTCGGGGTCCTCTGCGCGGTTAAGGGGCGTTTCCGGCGCGTACGGCGGGGCGGGTGTGACGGGCTGGGGCTGGGGCGTCAGTCGCTCGGCGAGACCGGGGTCGGCCAGCGAGGGATCACGGGCGACCGCGTCGTGATACCGGCGCGCCGCCCCGGCCACGTCGCCCTCGCCCAGCAGCGCCCTCGCGGCGAGCAGCCCGGCGCGCGGCGCGTGCCCGGGATCCGCGAGGAGCGGTTCCAGCACCGACAGCGCGGCGCCGTACGCGCTCTGCCGTACGAAGGCCTCCGCGAGACCGGTGATGACGTCCGGGTCCTGGGGCGCCAGCACGAGGGCGGCGCGGAACTCGGTTTCGGCCTCGGCGAGGTAGCCCTTGGTCAGAAGCTGCTCGGCGAGGTGGCGTCGCAGGGGAAGGTTGTCGGGAGACAGCCGAGCCGCCTCGCGGAGGGCGTGGAGTCCGGCGTCGTCGGGCACTGTCCGGCTCCCTTCTTTCGAGGGCAGGTCAGTCAAATGACCGTCAGGCTACCGAAGCAGCCGGACAGTGGATCTCGCCCGGGAAGCGCCCTAGTCCTGGACCTCCAGCACGCGGGCGTGCAGCACCGAGCGCTGGTGGAGGGCGGCGCGCAGGGCGCGGTGCAGGCCGTCTTCCAGGTAGAGCTCGCCCTTCCACTGCACCACGTGGGGGAACAGGTCGCCGTAGAAGGTCGAGTCCTTGGCCAGCAACGAGTGCAGGTCGAGCACCGCTTTCGTGGTGATCAGAGTGTCGAGCCGGACCTGCCGGGGCGGGATCTGCGCCCACTCGCGGGACGACAGTCCGTGCTCGGGATAGGGCCGTCCGTCGCCGACCAACTTAAAGATCACGGTATGTAGTTTAGGAGACGACGCAAAGGTTCGCGCCCGAGGCCCTATTCACGGTCTCAGATGCCCCCGGAGAAGGTGTCGCAGCGCGCCGGGTCGCCCGACGCGTAGCCGTTCGTGAACCACTTCTGCCGCTGGGCGGAGGTGCCGTGGGTGAACGCGTCCGGGTTGACCCTGCCCTGCATCTGCTCCTGGATGTGGTCGTCGCCCACCGCCGCGGCGGCGTCGAGCGCCTCCTGGATGTCGGCGTCGGTGAACGGCTTGGCGTAGAAGCCGGTGTCCACGGCGTTCTTGGCCCACACGCCGGCGTAGCAGTCGGCCTGGAGTTCGAGCCGCACCGAGCCGCTCTGCGCGCCCTGGTCCTGGCCGGCCCGGTTCATCGTGCCGAGCAGGTCCTGCACGTGGTGGCCGTACTCGTGGGCGATCACGTACGCCTGGGCGAACGGGCCGCCCTTGGCCCCGAACCGCGACTGGAGCTCGTCGAAGAACGAAAGGTCGAGATAGACGTGCTTGTCGGCGGGGCAGTAGAAGGGGCCGACGGAGGAGTCCGCGGCGCCGCAGCCGGTCTGCACCCCGCCGGAGAACAGCGTGGTCTTCGCGCCGGAATAGCCGTCGATCTGCTCGCCCCAGTATTTCTGGATGCTGTTGACGACGCCCACGACCCGGCACTTCTCCGACTGGTCGGCGTCGGCGCCGGTCTTGCACTGCGCGCTCAGGTCGCTGGTCGGCTGCAGGCCGGTGGGCTCGTCGCGGCCCGTGATGTCGCCGGGGTTGACGCCGAAGATCAGGGCCAGGATGAGGGCGATGATGCCGGCGGCTCCGCCGCCGACGGCCAGACCCCCGCCGCGTAACCCTCCTCCACGGCCGACGTCCTCGACCTGCGAGGCGTCGAGTTGCGCTCGGTCATCGAAATCCATCTGCGACGCTCCTGATGGAGTGGTGGCTTGGCGGGGCTACTGCCCTGGATAAGCGTGATCATGCGAGGCGGCCGCCATGCCGGATCCGTCTTGCCCTGATCTTCGGGTTTTGCCGGGTTAGGATCACCGCGTGCCTCTGACCGCCTTACCCCGGCTGGTGCCGCCGATGCCGGGCGGGCGGGGGTGGTTCGGCCCGCTGGCCGTGGCCGCTTTCGGGGGATTTCTCCGCTTCTATCGCCTCGATGTTCCGCACGCCTTCGTCTTCGACGAGCTCTACTACGCCAAGGACGCCTACTCGCTGATCAGGTTCGGGGTCGAGCGGCAGTTCGCCGACGGGGCCGACCAGGCGTTCGTACGCGGGGACACGGACGTGTTCAAGGCGTGCGGGACGGTCGAGGAGTGTGCCGCGTACGTCGCCCACCCCCCGCTCGGCAAATGGCTCATCGGGGCGGGCGAGTGGCTTTTCGGCGTCACGCCCTTCGGGTGGCGGTGCGTCGCCGCGCTCGCGGGCATGCTCAGCGTGCTGGTCCTGGCGCGGACCGCCCGCCGGATGACCCGTTCGACCCTCCTCGGCTGCCTCGCCGGGCTGCTGCTGGCCCTCGACGGCCTGCACCTCGTGCTGTCGCGCTCCGCGCTGCTCGACATCTTCCTCATGTTCTGGGTGCTCGCGGGCTTCGCCTGCCTGGTCGCCGACCGAGACGCGGCCCGCACCCGCCTGACGGAGTGGTATCGCACCTCCGACCTGCACGGGCCTCCGCCCCGGCTCGGCCCGCGGCCCTGGCGGCTGGCGGCCGGGGTGTGCCTGGGCGCGGCGTCGGCGACCAAGTGGACCGGCCTGCTGTTCGTCGTGGCGTTCGCGGTCATGACGCTCGTCTGGGACTGCGGGGCACGGCGTGCCGTCGGCCTGTCCCGGCCCTACCGGCAAGCGGCCCGCCTCGACTGGCCGCTCGGCCTCGCCTGGCTCGGCGCCGTGCCGGTCGCCGTGTACGTCGCGTCGTTCGCCGGGTGGTTCGCCTCGGCCGGGGGATGGGGCCGCAACTGGGACCGCGCGACCTCGAACGGCTGGGTCTACTTCGTCTTCGACTCGCTCCGCTCGCTGGCGGACTACCAGAGCCAGGTGTTCGGCTTCCACCAGGGGCTGAGCACCCACCACGACTACCAGTCGGACCCGTGGACCTGGCCGCTGCTGCTGCGGCCGGTCGCGTTCTTCTACCGGTCGCCCGACGGCACGTGCGGCGCCGCCTCCTGCTCGCAGGAGATCCTCGGGACCGGCACCCCGGTGATCTGGTACGGCGGGCTGCTCGCGCTGGTCGCGATGGCGGCGTGGTATCTGGCGACCCGCGACTGGCGGGCGGGCGCCGTCCTGCTCGCCTACGGCGCGGGATGGCTGCCGTGGTTCTACTTCGCGCTGGCCGACGACCGCACGATGTACCTGTTCTACGCCCTCCCGGCGGTGCCGTTCATGGTCCTCGCGATCGTGCTGGCATGCGGGCTCGTCCTCGGGCCGCCGGGCGCGCCGGCCGCGCGGCGCTCCACGGGGGCGGCGGTGGTGGGCGCGTTCACGCTGCTCGCGCTGGTGAACTTCTGGTGGCTGTCGCCCGTGCTCACCGCCGTGCCCATGCCGTACGACGCCTGGCTGAGCCGCATGCTGCTGCGTTCCTGGATCTGAGCGCTACGCGTAGACGATGAACTCGGGATAGACGTGCACGCCGGGCCGTCCGCCGATCTCCGCCACCGCGTCGCGGATCCGCCGCAGGTGCTCCACCGTCATCTGGAGCGGCGGCTCGTCGGGCTGATAGGTGGTGCGGATCGGGTAGTCCTCGCCCGGCGTGGTGGTCATCTCGATGTGGCAGCCGAGCACGTGGGTGAGGGGGCGGGCCTCGGCGAACTTCACCAGGCGGTCGATGGTCTGCTCGAACGCCGGCCAGTCGGCGACGTACAGCCGCCCGGGATAGACGGTGTCACCGGTCAGCAGCAGGCCGGTGGCGCGGTCGTAGAAGGTCACCGCCGCCTTGTGGTGCCCGGGGCTCGCCACCGCGTCCAGGACGCGGCCGCCCAGGTCGACGGACCCGAGAACGTCGAGATCGTCGCCGAGGCCGAAGAACTCGCGTACGCGCTCCGGCGCGGGGTCCACGATCACCGTGTGCGGGCGGTCGCGAAACTGGCCGTCGCCCGCGATGTGGTCGCCGTGGCCGTGCGTGTGGGCGACGACGAGCCCGTAGTCCTCGCGGGGGTGATCGGCCAGCCAGCGGTCCACGATCTCGTCCACCGTCCGGCGCAGCGGGAAGTACGCGGGTGAGGCGGTCGCGCCGGTGTCGAGCAGGAGCGCCCGGGTGTTCCCGAACATCAGGAACATGAAGGGCGCCTCGTAGTTGATCGCCTTGTTCTGGCGCAGGACGTACGTGTGCTCGTCGTAGCGGTGCACCTGGATGTCGGGGTCGGTGTTGTGCTTGGCCGACTCCGAGCCGTGGATCCACCGGACGTCGAGGTCTCCCGCACGCGGACTCGCCGGGAAGTCGATCAGTTCCATGCGGCCCACCCTAGGGGGACACGATCTAGAGACGGGTGGCGGCCCGGACCAACCCGGCGACGGCCTGCGAGCGGCTGTGCGGCGGCCACGCGATCAGCGTCGTCACCTTCGGGGCGTCCAGCACCGGCACCGCGGCGAGGTCGGGAGGCAGATAGGCCCGGGTCGACTCCGGCAGCACCGCCACGGCCCGGCCGAGGATGATCGTCTGGAGAAGCTGCGTGTGATCGCGGACCTGCGGACCGGGACCGTCCGGATAGGTGCCGTCGACGTTGGGCCAGCGCGGCAGCGGCAGTCCGGGCAGGGCGGTGACGTCGGCCATCAGCACATGTGGCCGGGAGGACAGGGGATGCCCGGCCGGCAGGACGGCCACCTGCCCCTCCGTACGCAGCTCCTCGGTGTCGAATCCCGACGCCGAGTCGAACGGCCGGTGCAGCAGCGCCACGTCGGCCCGCCCGTCGCGCAGCAGCCGCTCCTGCTCGCCGATGCCGCACAACAGCACGTCGACCGCGACCGCGCCGGGCTCGGCGGCGTACGCGTCGAGCAGCTTGGGCAGCAGCTCGCCGGCCGCACCGGCCTTCGTGACGAGGACCAGGCCGGGGCTGCCGGTCGCGGCGAGCGCGGTGCGGCGGGTGCGGCGCTCGGCGGCCTCGACCGCGTCGAGGGCCGCCCTGCCCTCCTGCAGCAGCACCGACCCGGCCTCGGTCAGCGCGACCGAGCGGCTCGTGCGCTCGAACAGCGCCACGCCGAGCCGCCGTTCGAGCCGGCCGATCGCCCGTGACAGCGGCGGCTGCGCGATCCCGAGCCGTTGCGCGGCCCGTCCGAAGTGCAGCTCCTCGGCGACGGTGACGAAATACCGCAGCTCCCGCGTCTCCATGCCGCCACGCTATCTCCGGGGAGCACGGGATCGATACCCGCGAGGTATCGATGGTGGACCAAACGGTGTTGGAGGTTCCGGCGGGGTCGCGCCCAGGATGAGACGCATGAGCGAACAGACGATCGCGCTGGTCACCGGCGCGAACAAGGGGATCGGATTCGAGATCGCGGCCGGCCTCGGCGCCCTCGGCTGGAGTGTCGGCGTCGGCGCCCGGGACGACGAGCGTCGCGAGTCCGCGGTGGAGAAGCTGCGCTCGGCGGGGGTCGACGCGTTCGGCGTGCCGCTCGACGTGACCGACGACGCGAGCGTGGCCGCCGCCGCCGAGTTGATCGAGGAGCGCGCGGGACGTCTCGACGTGCTCGTCAACAACGCGGCGGTCACCGGGGGCATGCCGCAGACGCCCACCACGGTGGACCCCGCCACGATGCGGGCGGTCGTGGAGACCAACGTGATCGGCGTCATCCGCGTCACCAACGCGATGCTGCCGCTGCTGCGCCGCTCGGCATCCCCGCGGATCGTGAACATGTCCAGCACCGTCGGCTCGCTGACCCGGCAGAGCGCTCCGGGCGCCGAAACGGGCCCGATCTCCGCGGCGTACGCGCCCTCGAAGACGTTCCTCAACGCCGTCACCGTGCAGTACGCCAAGGAGCTGAGCGACACGAACATCCTGATCAACGCCGGCTGCCCGGGGTTCTGCGCGACCGACCTGAACGGCTTCCGCGGCGTCCGTACGCCAGAACAGGGCGCGGCGATCGCGATCAAGCTGGCGACCCTGCCCGACGACGGCCCGACCGGCGGGTTCTTCGACGACGCCGGGCCGATCCCCTGGTGAATCCCGGATACGCGAAAGGCCCGGCTGGATCGACCGGGCCTTTCGCGTTTTGCTGCTCAACCAACTGCGCGGAGGATAGGAGATTCGAACTCCTGAGGGGTTGCCCCCAACACGCTTTCCAAGCGTGCGCCCTAGGCCAACTAGGCGAATCCTCCGTCGGACAGCTTAGCCCACTTTCCGGCGTGGTTTCGACTGTTGTCTCGACGGCCCGCGCACGGCCGCCGAGTGGCTAGACTGTGCAACGGACCCCTCGCGCGGCGTCATCCTGTGAACCTCCCCAGGGCCGGAAGGCAGCAAGGATAAGCGGGCTCTGGCGGGTGTGCGAGGGGTCTCTCCGTTAGCGGGGTACTCCGGCCGGGTCGACCCTTCGAGGAGGCGGCATGAGTCTTGCGCTGTACCGCAAGTACAGGCCAGGGACATTCGCCGAGGTCAAGGGGCAGGAGCACGTCACCGACCCGTTGCGCCAGGCGTTGCGCAGCGGCCGGATTCACCACGCCTATCTCTTCAGCGGCCCGCGCGGCTGCGGCAAGACCTCCAGCGCCCGCATCCTCGCCCGGTCGCTGAACTGCGAGAAGGGCCCCACGCCCGACCCCTGCGGGGAGTGCGAGTCGTGCGTCGCGCTGGCCCCCACCGGGCCCGGCCACCTCGACGTCATCGAGATCGACGCGGCGTCGCACGGCGGTGTGGACGACGCCCGCGACCTGCGTGAGCGGGCCTTCTTCGCTCCCGTCTCGGCGCGCTACAAGATCTACATCATCGACGAGGCCCACATGGTCACCCGTGAGGGCTTCAACGCGCTGCTGAAGCTGGTGGAGGAGCCGCCGCCGCACCTCAAGTTCGTCTTCGCGACCACCGAGCCGGAGAAGGTCATCGGGACGATCAAGTCCCGCACCCACCACTACCCCTTCCGGCTGATGCCGCCCGCGACCCTGCGCCGCCTCATGGAGGAGATCCTCGACTCCGAATCGGTGCCGTACGAGCCGGCCGCGTTACCGCTGGTCGTACGGGCGGGCGCGGGATCGGCCCGGGACACCCTGTCGATCCTCGACCAGCTTCTCGCGGGCGCCGACGAGTCCGGCATCACCTATCAGCGGGCGGTGTCCCTGCTCGGCTACACCGACGGCGACCTGCTGGACGAGGTGGTCGACGCGTTCGCCAAGCGGGACGGCGCGGCCGTGTTCCAGGCCGTGCACCGGGTGATCGAGGGCGGTCACGACCCGCGCCGCTTCGCCACGGACCTGCTCGAACGCTTCCGTGACCTGGTGATCCTCTCCAACGTCCCCGAGGCGGCGGGCAGCGGCCTGCTCGACCGGCCGGCCGACGAGCTGGAGCGCCTGCAGGCGCAGGCGGCGTCGATGGGCCCCGCCGAGCTGACCCGGGCGGCCGAGGTGTTCAACGCCGGGCTGACCGAGATGCGCGGCGCTACCTCCCCCCGGCTGCTGCTGGAGCTGATGTGCGCCCGCGTGCTGCTGCCCGGCGCCGACCAGGGCGAGGCGGCGCTGCTGACCCGGCTCGAACGGCTGGAACGCGGGGTCGCGGCCGGGACCCACACCATCGCGCCGCCGATGCCCGCAGTGCCTCCGGCGTCCACAGTGCCACCGGTGTCCACAGTGCCACCGGTGTCCACAGTGCCACCGGCGTCCACGGCTCCGCAGGCTCCCGTTGCTCCACCGCCCGCGCCCGCCGCACCGGCTCCTACACCGGCCCCGGCTCCTACCTCGGCACCGGCTCCGGCGGCCGACGACTGGCCGACCCCCGTACGGCCCGGCGCCGGGGCGGCGACGCCGCCTCCACAGGCGCAGCAGGCCCAGGCCCCCGCCGCGGGCGGCGGGCCGGTGCAGCAGGCCTGGCCCCAGGTGCTCGAAGCGATCAAGAACCGCCAGCGGGTGGCCTGGATGATCCTCAACGCGCAGGGCAGGCTGCTCGGCGTCGAGGGCAACGTCGTGACCGTCGGCTTCGAGAAGCCGGGCGACGTGCAGGGCTTCCTCAAGGGCAAGCGCGACGAGGTGGTGGCCGCCGCGCTCGGCGACGTGCTCGGCGGCACCTGGCGCGTCGACGTCGTCGTCGGCGGTTCGGGCCCCGGCCCGGCCGGTCCCGCCACGCGCGGGCCGTCCGGTCCGCAGCCGCCCGCCCCGTCTCCTGCGCCGTCCCCTGCGCCGTCTCCCGCGCCAACGGCACCCACCGCCCCGCCCGCCGCGGCGGCTCCCGCGCCCGCGCCGGCCGCCGCTCCCAAGGCCGCCCCGGCTCCGGAGCGGAAGGCCGCCGCACCCGCGGCGTCGCCCGCGGGCACGACCGACGAGACGTGGCCCGACGCGCCGTCCGACGACTACGACGCGCCGTCGCCGTCCTCGGCCTCGGGTCCGGCGCCGCGGTCCGCGCCGAGCCCCGGGCTGGCCGCGGCGCGCTCGGCGGCCAGGGCCGCCGCCCAGACCGGCCCCCGACAGGCCTGGCCGGAGACGGTGCCCGGCCGTGGCAAGAGCGGATCCTCCCGTCCGGACGACGACGTGGACCCGCTCAACGACGACGACGCGGACGTCAGCGAGCTGTCGGGCATGGCCCTGATCCAGCGCGAGCTGGGCGGCCGCATCATCGAGGAGATCGACCACTCCTGAGCGCCGTCCCTGCCTGAAGAACGGCGGCCGCATGGACGGAGACTGGTGGGGTAACCGGTGTCCGCCCGCCCGCGACCCGGCGCGGAACACGTACGCACGCCGGTGCGGAAACGGGGGCGGACGCCGTAGGCTCGGTCGCGACGAACACGTCGCTGGACGCTGAGGAGCGCAACCATCGTGAACCCAGGGGATGTCAACCTCCAGCAGTTGCTGGAGCAGGCTCAGCTGATGCAGCAGCAGCTCGTCACCGCGCAGCAGGAGCTCAGCGACGCCGAGGTCGAGGGCAGTGCCGGAGGCGGCCTGGTCGTCGCCACCGTCAACGGCAGCGGAGAGCTTCTCGACCTCGAGATCAGCCCGCTGGCCATCGACGCGAGCGACCCGGAGGAGACCGCGCAGACGATCGCGGACCTCGTGCTCGCCGCCGTGCGGGACGCCGTACGCGCCGCGGGGGAACTGCAGCAGGAGAAGCTCGGCCCGCTCGCGCAGGGACTCGGGGGCGGCCTCGGCGGCCAGCTGCCGGGGTTCTAGAGCATGTACGAAGGGGTCGTCCAGAACCTGATCGACGAGCTCGGGCTGCTGCCCGGCGTCGGTCCCAAGAGCGCGCAGCGGATCGCGTTCCACCTCCTCGCGGCCGATCCGGCCGACGTCAAGCGGCTCGCGCACGCGCTGCTCGAAGTGAAGGAGAAGGTGCGCTTCTGCCGCGTGTGCGGAAACGTGGCCGAAGAGGAGCAGTGCCGGATCTGCCGCGACGCGCGGCGTGACCCGCACGTCATCTGCGTGGTCGAGGAGTCGAAGGACGTGGTGGCGATCGAGCGGACCCGCGAGTTCCGTGGTCGTTACCACGTGCTCGGCGGGGCGATCAGCCCGATCGACGGCGTCGGCCCGGACGACCTGAAGATCCGCGAGCTGATGACCCGGCTGGCCGACGGCCAGGTGACCGAGCTCATCCTCGCGACCGACCCGAACCTCGAGGGCGAGGCGACGGCCACCTACCTGGCCAGGCTCGTCAAGCCCCTGGGATTGAAAGTGACCCGACTGGCCAGCGGTCTGCCTGTGGGCGGTGATCTCGAGTACGCCGACGAGGTCACTCTGGGCCGCGCTTTCGAAGGACGGAGGCTGCTGGATGTCTGACGAGTGGAACGACCTGGCCGCACGCGTCGCCGGACACGCGCAGAACTTCATCGACGGCCTCACCCGCCTGGCCGGCGGTGAGGGCGGCGACGCGACGCTGCCGCTCCTCCTGGTGGAAGTGGCCCAGGTCAGCCTCGCGGGCACCCAGCTCGGGGCCGCCCAGGACGTGATCCTCCAGGGCAACGTCGAGCCCGCGCTGAGCGAGGACCCCGACATCGATCCCCTCCGTACGGCTCTCGCCGCCCGCCTCGCCCCGGTGGACGACTACGCCGAGGTGTTCGACCCCTACAAGGACACCGTGGTCACGCCCTACCGGCTGTCGGACGACCTCGCGGCTGTTGCAGCCGACCTGATCCACGGGCTGCGGCACTACCAGGCGGGCCGTCCGCTTGAGGCGCTGTGGTGGTGGCAGTACTCCTACTTCAACACCTGGGGCAACCACGCGGGCGCGGCGCTGCGGGCGCTGCAGGCGCTGGTCGCGCACACCCGGCTCGACGTGGTGGAAGAGGGCACCACGGTCTGACCGGACCGCGGGGCGTCCACATGCTGGTCGGTGCCGGTCTCAGTTTGGGACGTCCAAGTACACTGTGAGCTCCACGTCCTGATTCGTTGGAGATTCCAGTGGCGCTCGTTGTGCAAAAGTACGGTGGTTCCTCCGTAGCCGACGCGTCCTGCATCAAGCGGGTCGCCCAGCGGATCGTCGCGACGAAAAAAGCGGGCAACGACGTCGTGGTGGTGGTCTCCGCGATGGGCGACACGACCGACGAGCTGCTCGACCTCGCCCAGCAGGTGTCGCCGCTGCCGCCCGGCCGCGAGCTCGACATGCTGCTGACCTCGGGTGAGCGGATCTCGATGGCGCTGCTCGCGATGGCGATCGCCAACCTCGGTCACGAGGCGCGCAGCTTCACCGGGTCGCAGGCCGGCGTGATCACCGACTCGACGCACGGCAAGGCGCGCATCATCGATGTGACGCCGGGCCGCATCCAGGAGGCCGTGGCCTCCGGCCAGATCGCGATCGTGGCCGGGTTCCAGGGCGTCTCCCAGGACAGCAAGGACATCACGACGCTGGGCCGGGGCGGGTCGGACACCACGGCCGTCGCGCTCGCGGCGGCGCTCGGCGCGGACGTCTGCGAGATCTACACCGACGTGGACGGCATCTACACCGCCGATCCCCGCATCGTCCGTACGGCACGGCAGATCCCGCGGATCTCCTACGAGGAGGCCATGGAGATGGCCGCCTGCGGCGCGAAGATCCTGCATCTGCGCTGCGTGGAGTACGCCCGCAGGTTCGACCTGCCCATCCACGTCAGAAGCTCGTTCAGCACGAGGGAAGGCACCTGGGTCGTCTCCGACCCCTACAGCGAAGGAACCGAAGTGGAGCAGCCCATCATCTCCGGGGTCGCGCACGACCGGAGCGAGGCCAAGATCACTGTGGTCGGGGTGCCCGACAAGGTCGGCGAGGCGGCCGCGATCTTCCGCACGCTGGCGGACGCCGAGATCAACATCGACATGATCGTCCAGAACGTGTCGGCCGCGGCGACCGGTCGCACCGACATCTCCTTCACGCTCCCGGCCAACGACAGCCAGACGGCCCTCACGGCGTTGAAGAAGATCCAGAACCAGGTCGCCTTCGAGTCGCTGCTGTACGACGACCAGATCGGCAAGGTCTCCCTGATCGGTGCGGGCATGCGCTCGCACCCGGGTGTCACCGCCAAGTTCTTCGGCGCGCTGGCCGACGCCGGGGTGAACATCGAGATGATCTCGACCTCGGAGATCCGCATCTCCGTCGTCGTGGGACAGAACGAGGTGGACACCGCGGTCGCCGCCGCCCACCGCGCGTTCGACCTCGACGCCGACCAGGTCGAGGCCGTTGTCTACGGAGGTACCGGACGATGAGCGAGCGCAGCGAGCAGGCAGAGGCCTCCCGCCGCAAGCCCACACTTGCCGTTGTCGGCGCGACCGGTGCCGTCGGCACCGTCATGCTCGACATCCTGACCGGCCGCACCGACCTGTCCGACGCGTACGGCGAGATCCGGCTGATCGCCTCGCCGCGGTCGGCGGGCAAGGTGCTGAGCGTGCGCGGCGAGGACGTCGTCGTCCAGGCGCTGTCGCCGGAGGCGTTCGACGGCGTCGACATCGCGATGTTCGACGTGCCCGACGAGGTCTCCGCCGAGTGGGCGCCGATCGCCGCCTCGCGCGGCGCGGTGGCCGTGGACAACTCCGGCGCCTTCCGGATGGACCCGGACGTGCCGCTGGTGGTGCCCGAGTGCAACCCCGAGCAGGCCCGCAACCGGCCCAAGGGGATCATCTCGAACCCCAACTGCACCACGCTGTCGATGATGGCCGCGATGGGCGCCCTGCACCGCGAGTATGGCCTGCGCGAGCTGGTCGTCGCCTCCTACCAGGCGGTGTCCGGCGCCGGGGTGGCCGGGCCGGAGCGGCTGTACGCCGAGCTGGAGGCCGTCGCGGGCGACCGGACGATGGGCACCGTGGCGGGCGACGTGCGCAAGGCCGTGCCCGACCTGGCCGGCTCGCCGTTCCCGGCCCCGCTGGCGCTCAACGTGGTGCCGTTCGCGGGCTCGCTCAAGGACGGCGGCTGGAGCTCCGAGGAGCTGAAGGTCCGCAACGAGTCGCGCAAGATCCTCGGCATTCCCGACCTGAAGGTCTCGGCGACCTGCGTGCGCGTCCCGGTGGTGACCACCCACTCGCTGGCCGTCCACGCGACGTTCGAGCGGGAGGTCACGGTCGACGGCGCCCGGGCGATCCTCGACGCCGCGCCGACCGTCGTGGTGCTCGACGACCCCGCGAACGGCGTGTTCCCCACGCCGGCGGACGTGGTGGGCACCGACCCGACGTACGTCGGGCGGATCCGCCAGGCGATCGACTTCCCGAACACGCTCGACCTGTTCCTGTGCGGCGACAACCTGCGCAAGGGCGCCGCGCTGAACACCGCGGAGATCGCCGCGCTGGTCGCGACCGAGTTCGCGTAGGTCGTCACCGGAACAGCACGTCCCAGTGGGTCGGCTCGTCGGCCCATATATCGGCTCCAGCGTCAGACGGCGCGGCGCGGTAAAGCGCCGCGCCGTCGGCGCGCGTGCGCCAGTAGCGATAGACGCCGGTGATGTACGCGTCGAGGCACCGGTTGTGCGCGAGGTCCACCTTGTAGCCGTTGCCGTGGCTGTAGCGGCCGTCGGCGTGCCCGGTCTCGGTGCCGCCGGTGACCGTCACCGGGCAGCCGCTGTCGCGCCGCAGGTCGATGGTGCGCATCAGCGTGCCGTACCGGATCGCCTCCAGCGACGTGCAATAGGGGCGGCGGCGGTCGGTGCAGCCTCCGGTCGACTTCCGGCGCACCCCGGCGTCGAGCAGCAGGCCGGCCGCCCGTTCGTGGCCGATCCGCTCGTCCGCCGCCGTCGTGTTCCAGGTCTTCACCGTGGCGATGAACGTGCCGGCCAGCAGTGGCGGGAGGGAGATCTCTCCCTTGACCTCCACCCTCACGTCCGGAGTGGGCGGGGGTGACGGAGGGGGGAGGGGGTCCTTGGTGTGCTGCATGGGCAGGCAGATCAGTACGGCGGTGCCGATGCCGGCCAGCCCCCGCCATGACGGGCGGACTTCCACGTGCCTCGTTTCCTCTATCGACGACGGGGGCTGAGATCTTCAATGCCACACATGGGTAAGGGCCTGCCCGCTGCCACGACGTGGTTTGCCGCGACTCGTGGATCATCTTGTCGGTTCATGACCTGACACGGGCCCGAGCCGTACAGTGACGAGCGTGGCCGAGAGTACACGGGAGCAGATCGTCGAGACGGCCCTCCGGTTGTTCAGGGATCGGGGGTACGAAGCGACCACCATGCGTGCCATCGCCGCGGAGGCCGGCGTGTCGGTGGGCAACGCCTACTACTACTTCAGGTCCAAGGAACAGCTGATCCAGGCGTACTACGACCGCGCGCAGGAAACGCACGAGGCGGCCTGCCGTGAGGTGTTCGCCGCCGAGAGGTCGTTCGCCGGGCGGCTCGGCGGCGTGCTGCGGGAATGGGTGCGGATCTCCGAGCCCTACCACGAGTTCGCGGTGAAGTTCTTCAAGCACGCGGCGGAGCCCAGCAATCCCCTCAGCCCGTTCAGCGCCGAGTCGGCGCCCGCCCGCGAGTCGGCCATCGCGCTCTATCGGGAGGTGGTCGAGGGATCGGCCGGACGGATGGACGACGAGCTGCGCGAGGAGCTTCCCGAACTGCTGTGGCTGCTGTGGATGGGGGTCGTGCTGTTCTGGGTCCACGACAACTCGCCCGGCTGCGCCCGCACCTATCGGCTCATCGACCGCGTCGTCCCGCTCGTCGACCGGCTGGTCGGCCTGTCGCATCTGCCCGGCATCAAGGGCGTGGCCAGAGAAGTGATCGAGGTGGTGCACGAACTTCGGGCGTGACCGAGACTCCATACCGTCCGGTTGGTATGGTCGGGTCACAACCGTGAGAGGGGTGGCCGTGGACCGCTGGGGCATGACGATTCCGTTCTTCGGGCAGACGCCGGTCGAGTCGAAGGAGCTCGTCGCCGAGTTGCCCGCACTGGGCTACACCGACGCGTGGTCGGCCGAGGTGGGCGGCACGGACGGGTTCGTCCCGCTGGCCCTGGCGGCCGAGTGGGCGCCGTCCCTGCGCCTGGGCACCGCGATCGTCCCCGTCTACACCCGCGGCCCGGCCCTGCTGGCCATGTCGGCGGCCACGCTGGCGGATCTCGCCCCCGGCAGGTTCGTGCTGGGCATCGGCGCGTCGTCCCCGGTCATCGTGGGCAACTGGAACGCCGGCGAGTTCGACAAGCCGTACGCGCGGGTCCGCGACACCCTGCGCTTCCTGCGGGCGGCGCTGGCCGGGGAGAAGGTCGGCGAAAGCTACGAGACCTTCGCCGTCAAGGGATTCCGGCTGGAGAAGGCCCCCGCGACGCCGCCGAAGATCGTGCTGGCCGCGCTGCGGCCCGGGATGCTCCGCCTGGCCGCCCGCGAGGCCGACGGCGCGATCACCAACTGGCTGTCGCCGCAGGACGTACGGAAGGTCCGGGCCGAGCTGGGCCCGGAGACCGAGCTGACCGCGCGGCTGTTCGTGGTCGTGACCGAAGACACGGCGAAGGCCCGCGAGATCGGCCGCCGGCTGCTGGCCGCCTATCTGACCGTGCCGGTGTACGCGGCGTTCCACGAGTGGCTGGGCCGGGGAGAGCTGCTGCGGCCCATGCAGGAGGCGTGGGCGGCCGGGGACCGGAAGGCCGCGCTGAAGGCGATCCCCGACGAGGTGGTGGACGACCTCGTCGTGCACGGCGACCCGGCGACCTGCCGGACCCGGGTGCGCGAGTACGTGGCCGCCGGGCTGGACACGCCCGTGCTGGCCCCGCTGGCGGGCGGCGATCTCCCGCTCGCCGAGACCGTACGCGCGCTCGCGCCGGAAGCCTGACGGAACCTGGTGGCCGTCGCCGTACGTTAACCGGAGGGCAAAGCGGGCAGAGGTGACCCCCTGGAGGTGTCCTCATGGCGAAGGCAGGACGTGCGGCGGCCACCTGGCGCGCCTACCGCGAGGTCTCCAAGCCCGGTTCGCCGGGCCTTTCGGCCCGGCTGCGGGCCATGCCCCGGATGCTCCGCGCCGCGGTGAAGGGCGAGTATCGGGGCCTGACCAAGGGCAAGCTCGCCATGCTCGGCATGGCCGTGGCCTACATCGTCTCGCCCATCGACGTGATCCCCGACTTCCTGCTCGGTCTGGGAATCGTGGACGACTTCGGCGTGTTCCTCTGGCTGGCGACCGCGCTGCTCGGCGAGAGCGGCCAGTTCGTCGAGTGGGAGAGGGACCCCCGCACCACGGTGAAGTGATCAATTGGTCATAATCCTACCTAGAATGTAGGGTAATGCTCAAACATCACCAAAGGTGCTGATCTACCGAAACGAGCATTACCACTATGTCTTCACGCGCCTCCGCAGCCACGATCGAAGCCGCCCGAGCCGGGTGGGAGGCGTCGCGGGCGGAGCGGCTGGCCGCCGTACGGGCCCCGCTGGGCAACCTGGCCCTGGTGGAGACCCTGTGGCCGGCGCCGGGTGAAGAGGTGTCCCTTGAGAAGGCCCTCGCCGGCCGGCCGCCGAGCGTCACGGCGACGCGGATCGAGCGGACCCACATCGCGACCGGCGAGCCCGAGCACGGCATCCGGCTGTGGGACGCGGAGTCGCCCGCCATCCGGCACTTCGAGACCATCGACGTCTTCCCGTTCGCTCCCGAATGGGTGATCGAGGCCGTCTTCACCCCGGTGTCCGACACGCGCCTGCTGCCCTTCGAGCACCTCAAGGACGCCGGCGGCACCCGCGATCACGCCGTGCCCGGCGACATCACCTTCACGCTCGACGGCACGCCGTACAACCTGGCCGCCTTCGACGACGAGGGCACGCTGCTCCTCGTCGTGGGCGACCGCACCAACGGCTCGGCGACGTACGGCGGCGGGCGGTTCCTGACGGTGGAGCCCGAGCCCGGCGGCCGTGTCGTCCTGGACTTCAACCGTGCCTTCGCGCCGCCGTGCGCCTTCTCGCCCTTCTACAACTGTCCGCTGCCGCCGCCGCGGAACCGGTTGGACGTGCCCGTCGAGGCGGGGGAGAAGCTCCCCGTCTTCCGTGACGGCTTCCTGCCGCACTGATCTCTCACCCTTTCTCCCCCCTTCTTCTCACTCACAGCACCAAGCGGCCGCATGGCCGCCGACCAGGAGAAACAGTGAACAGCAAGACGACGTCGCTGCTCGGCGCCGCACTCGTGCTCGCGCTCGCCCTCACCGGGTGCGGATCGGGCTCCTCCGGGTCCGCAGGGTCTTCCGGGTCCTCCGGCTCGACGGGCGGCGCCGGGGCGACGGCGGCGTACGACCCGGACGCGACGATCGAGGTCGGGTCGCTCTACGAGCCGCAGAACCTCGACAACACGGCCGGGGGCGGACAGGGCGTGACGGAGGCGTTCAACGGCAACGTCTACGAGGGCCTGTTCCGGCTCACCGACGACGGCAAGGTCGAGGACCTGCTGGCCAAGGACCACACGGTGAGCAAGGACGGCCTCACCTACACCTTCACGCTGCGCGACGGCGTGAAGTTCCACTCGGGCAAGCCGCTCACCTCGGCCGACGTCAAGTACAGCATCGAGAAGGTCATCGGCCCCGACTCCCAGTCGGCCCGCAAGAGCAGCCTCACGGTGATCAAGAGCATCGAGACGCCGGACGACTCCACCGTCAAGGTGAAGCTCGCCAGCAAGTCGATCTCGCTCGTCTACAACCTCAGCTACGTGTGGATCATCAACTCCCAGGCCAAGAACCTGACGACCACCGAGGACGGCACCGGTCCCTACACGCTGGGCGAGTGGAAGCGCGGCTCCACGCTCACCCTTGAGCGCTTCCCCGGATACTGGGGCACCCCCGCGACCAACAAGCAGGTCGTGTTCCACTACTTCACCGACGCGACCGCGCTGAACAACGCGCTGCTGACCAAGGCGGTCGACGTCGTCACCAGCGAGCAGAGCCCCGACGCGCTGGCGAACTTCGAGAACAACGCCGACTACAAGATCAACAACGGCAAGTCGACGACCAAGCTGCTGCTGGCGTTCAACGACCGCAAGGCGCCGTTCGACAAGGTGCTCGTCCGCAAGGCGATCACCTCGGCGATCGACAACAAGAAGCTGCTCAGCTCGATCTGGGGCGACTACGGCACGCTGATCGGCTCGATGGTGCCGCCCACCGACCCCTGGTATGAGGACCTCACCTCGGTCAACCCGTACGACCCGAACCTGGCCAAGCAGGAGCTCGCCCAGGCGGGCTACGCGAACGGCTTCTCCTTCACGCTCGACACGCCGAACTACGACCCCCACCCCACGGTCGCGACGTTCGTGAAGTCGGAGCTGGCCAAGGTCGGGATCACCGTGAACATCAACGTCATCACGGCCGACCAGTGGTACACCAAGGTCTACAAGAACCACGACTTCGCGGCGACGCTGCAGGAGCACGTCAACGACCGCGACGTGGTCTGGTACGGCAACCCCGACTTCTACTGGGGCTACGACAACCCGCAGGTCACCAAGTGGGTCGACGAGGCCGAGCAGTCCGACACGGCCGAGGCGCAGACCGAGCTGCTGAAGAAGGTCAACCAGCAGATCGCCGCCGACGCGGCCAGCGACTGGCTCTACCTCTACCCGCAGATCGTCGTGGCGTCGTCGTCGCTGTCGGGCTACCCCGTCAACGGCCTGAACTCCCAGTTCTACGCGTACGGCATCAAGAAGAGCGGCGGCCGGGGCTGATGCCCTCGTCCGTGGCGCGCTGATGATCGCCTATCTGCTGCGCCGGACGGCGTTCCTCGTCGTCTCGCTGTTCCTGGCCGCCGTGGTGCTGTTCCTGCTGCTGCGCCTGCTGCCGGGCGACCCCGCCAACGCGCTGTTGTCGGTCGGGGCGAGCCCGGAGCAGGTCGCGGCGGCCCGCCACGCGATCGGGACCGACCGGCCGCTGCTCCAGCAGTTCGTCTCGTGGCTCGGCGAGATGTCGCGGCTCGACCTCGGCTCCTCGTTCGTCAGCACGCTTCCCGTCGGCCCCGAGATCGCCGCCCGGCTGGTCGTGACGGTGCCGCTGACGCTGCTGTCCTTCCTGCTGGCCGTCGTGATCGCCGTACCGGTCGGGTTCGTCGCGGCCTACCGGGCGAGCACCTGGTATGGCTCGGTGCTCAGCGCGTTGTCGCAGCTCGGCATCGCGGTGCCCGTCTTTTGGGTCGGCATGCTGCTGATCACGGTGTTCGCGCTCCATCTCGGCGTGCTGCCGGCCGGAGGGTTCCCCCAGGACGACTGGGCCGACCCGGGCGAGGCGCTCACCTCGCTGACGCTGCCCGTCGTCACGATCGCCCTGGTCATGTCGGCCTCGCTGATCCGCTACGTGCGGTCGGCCACCCTCGACGTGCTGGGCAGCGACTACCTGCGTACGGCGCGGGCGCTCGGCTCGTCGTTCATCGGGGCGATGTGGCGGCACGGCCTGCGCAACGCGGTGGTGCCGGTCGTCTCGATCCTGGGCATCGAGCTCGCCACCACCTTCCTCGGCGCGGTCGTGGTGGAGAGCGTGTTCGCGCTGCCCGGGCTCGGCACCATGCTCGTGAAGGGCTTCGCGCAGCATGACTATCCGGTCATCCAGGGGATCCTCGTGGTGAGCACGTTCGCGGTGCTGGTCATCGGGTTCGCGGCCGACCTCGTGCAGCGGCTCATCGATCCGCGGCTGCGCCGCTCCCTCGGCGGGAGATTCTCGGGAGACGGCGCATGACCGCCGGCCCCCGCCGTGTCTCCGGCCGTGTCTCCCGCCGTGTCTCCCGCCGTGTCTCCCGCCGTGTCCCCCGGTCGGCGACGCTGATCGCCGGCTGCGTCCTGGCCGGTCTCGTGCTCGCCGTGGCCGTCGTGTCGTTCTTCTGGCTGCCGTACGCGCCGGACGACACCACGGGCGGCAGGCTGATGCCGCCGGGCCTGCCCCACCTGCTCGGCACCGACAAGCTCGGCAGAGACCTGCTCACCCAGCTCATGATCGGCGCGCGGGTGGCCCTGGAGGCGGGCGCGGGCTCGGTGCTGATCGGCGGGCTCGTGGGGCTCGCGGGCGGCCTCGCCGCCGGTTTCGCCACCCGCTGGCTCGACGACACGCTCTCGGCCCTCCTCGACATCCTCATCGCGTTCCCGACCGTGCTGCTGGCCATGCTGGTGACCGCCGCGCGGGAGGCGTCCCTCGGCTCGGCGATCATCGCGATCGGGCTGGCGATGTCGGCGATCGTGGCCCGGCTGACCCGGGTGCTGGTCAAGCGCGTCCTGGCCCAGGACTTCATCACGGCCTCGCGCACCTCGGGGACGTCATGGCCCCGGGTGATCGTCGAACACGTGCTGCCGAACATCTGGCCGACGCTGTCGGTCAACCTCGCGCTGCAGTTCGGCCTGGCCGTCCTGGCGGAGGCCAGCCTGTCCTATCTCGGCCTGGGCGCACCGCCGCCGAACGCCTCCTGGGGGCGGATGCTCCAGGAGGCCCAGGCGAGCGTGTTCATCGCCCCGGCGGGGGTGATCGCCCCCGGCGTCCTGCTCGTCGTGCTCGTCGTCGGCGTCAACCTCATCGCCGACGGCGTGCGCGACGTGGCCGACCCGACCCGGAGGAGGACGAGGTGACCCTGCTCACCGTCGAGGGGCTGCACGTGCGCAGCGCCGAGGGCCGCGACCTCGTCTCGGACGTGTCGTTCACGCTCGGCGCGGGCGAGCGGCTGGGCCTGATCGGGGAGTCGGGGTCGGGCAAGTCCATGACCGCCCTGGCGATCATGGGTCTCACGCCTCCCGGGATGACCGTCTCGGGCAGTGTCGTGTTCGACGTGCCCGGCCTCGACCGCATCGAGGTGGTGGGGGCCGGGGAGCGGCGGCTCACCTCGCTGCGCGGCCGGGCGACGAGCACGGTCTTCCAGGAGCCGCTCACCGCCCTCGACCCGCTCATGCGTGTCGGCCGCCAGGTGGCCGAGCCGCTCCGGCGCCGGAGAGGGCTGCGGGGACGCGCCCTGCACGCGGCGGTGCGGGCCGCGCTTGAGGAGGTGCGGCTGGCCGATCCCGATCGGATCGCCCGGGCCTACCCCCACGAGATCTCCGGCGGCCAGCGCCAGCGGGTGGCGATCGCCATGGCCCTCGCCTGCGACCCCGCCCTGCTCATCGCCGACGAGCCCACGACCGCCCTGGACGTCACCGTGCAGGCCGACGTCCTCACGCTGCTCGACGGCCTGGTGCGGGAACGGGGGATGGCACTGCTGTTCATCAGCCACGACCTTGCGGTCGTCTCGCGCATCGCCGAACGCGTCATCGTCCTCAAGAACGGCGTGGCGGTGGAGTCCGGGAGCGTCGGCGAGGTCGTCAACGCTCCGAGCCACCCGTACACGAGGGAACTGGTGGGCAGCGCGCGCCGGCTCGACGGCGCTCTCGACAGCGCTCTCGACGATGCCATCGACGGGAGGACCTCATGACCCGGCCCATGACTCGGCCCATTCTGGAGGTGCGGGGCGCGCACTTCGCCTACGGCCGCTCGGCCCCCGTGCTCACGGACGTCTCGGTCGCCGTCACGCCCGGACGCAGCCTCGCGCTGGTGGGGGAGTCGGGCGCGGGCAAGACCACGCTGCTGCGCCTGCTGCTCGGGCTGGCCAGGCCGACGAGCGGCCAGGTCCTCTACGAGGGCAGGGAGCTCGCGCCGCGCGACCGGGCTCAGATGCGGGAGTTCCGGCGCGGCGTGCAGACGGTGTTCCAGGACCCGTACTCCTCGCTCGACCCCCGGCAGCGGGTGGGCCGGATCGTCTCGGAACCCCTGCGGTCCCTGGGCCTCAAGCAGGACATGGCCGCCCGGGTCGCCGAGGCCCTGCGCTCCGTCGGCCTGCCCGAGGACGCCGCGAGCCGCTATCCGCAGGAGTTCTCGGGCGGGCAGCGGCAGCGCATCGCCATCGCGCGGGCGATCGTGTGCGAGCCCCGCGTGCTGCTCGCGGACGAGCCGGTCAGCGCGCTCGACGTCTCCACCCGGGTGCGCGTCGTCGACCTGCTGCAGGAGCTCCGGGAGACCCGCGCGCTGACGGTCGTGATGGTGTCGCACGACCTGGCCGTGGTGGCCGCCCTCTGCCAGGAGGTGGCCGTGCTGGAGCGGGGGCGCATCGTCGAGCAGGGAGACACCGCACAGGTGCTCGGCGCTCCCCGCCACCCCTACACGCGACGGCTCATCGACAGCGTCCCCCGGCTGCCCTCGGTTTGAGCTAGAGCTGCTCCTGCCGCAGCCAGGCCCGCGAGGGCAGGGGGTGGCCGAACAGGCGGGCGGCGTTGCCGTACGAGACCCTGGCGATGTCGGCGGGCGGCAGGCTGCCGAGGTTGCGGGCCACGGCGCGCTGGGTGTCGGGCCAGGTGGACTCCGCGCGCGGATAGCCGGACTCCAGCAGCACGCGCTCCATGCCCACGGCGAGCCGCACCGAGCTCAGCGCGCTGTCGTCGAGCGTGCCGAAGTAGAAGTTGCGCCGCAGCACCTCGCTGGGCTTGAGGCCGCCCTCCCAGCTCGGCTCGCCCGCCACGGGGTGATCGAGCGCGTAGTCGGCCCGCTCGGCCAGCATCGGCAGCCACCCGACGCCGCCCTCCACGATGAGGATGCGCAGCTTGGGGAAGCGCAGCGCCACTCCCGACCACAGCCAGTCGGCGCAGGCGAACATGGCGCTCGCCGGGATCAGCGTGGTGATCGCCTCGACCGGGGTGTCCGGCGAGGGCACCGGCGCCCAGGAGGACGCGCCGGTGTGCAGGCACACGACCGTGCCGGTCTCCTCGCAGGCGGCGAAGAACGGGTCCCAGTGGCGGCTGTGGATGGACGGCAGCCGCAGCCGGGTGGGGAACTCGGGGAACACGACGGCCTTGAACCCGCGTGACGCGTTGGCCCTGATCTCCTTCGCCGCGATCTCGGGGTCGGGGAGCCAGGGAAGCTGGAGCGCGATCATCCGCTCGGGGTAGGTGCCGGCCCACACGTCCACGTGCCAGTCGTTCCAGGCCCGGACGAGCGCGAGCCCGAGGTCCTGGTCGCGGGTGCGGCCGAACGCCACCCCCGCCTGGCTCGCCAGCATGCCGGGGAAGCACAGCGCCGCCCAGATCCCGGCCCGGTCCATGTCGCCGACCCGGGCCTCGATGTCGTAGCAGCCCGGCCGCATGTCCTCGAAGCGTACGGGGTCGAGCGTCCACTGCTCCTTGGGCAGGCCCGCGCCCACGTCGAGCCCCGCGCAGGGATAGGTGGCGCCGCCGTACCGCCAGACCTGGTGGCCCGAGTCGGTCTCCACGACCTTGGGCGCGAGGTCCTTGTATTTCTCCGGGAGGCGATCCTCGAAGAGGTCGGCCGGCTCGATCAGGTGATCATCGACTGAGATGATCACGTAGTCCCGCCGCCTCGGCTCTGGGTCGGGATGCAGCGGCGTATTCACGATAGTAAACGGTAGGGCCAAGGGATAACACGGTACAAGCTGCGAGGTCTCCGGTTGGTATCCGTTCGCTCACATTGCGGTGCGTACCGTCACGGCCTGTGACGCCTCCTGCGTACGGAGGTCGCGGGCCTCCCGGCGCACCAGGAGCACCCAGCCGCCCACCGCGATCCCGATGAACAGCCACCACTGCACGGCGTACGCCAGGTTGAGCCCGCCTCCGGCGCCGACGTCGGGCGGCGGCAGGAGCTCGGGGGCCTCGCCGCCCTGCGGCTGCTGCGCGGTGAGCTCCACGAAACCGCCATAGACCTTGTACGGCAGGCCCTTGGCGATCGTGGGCGTGTCGATCAGCAGGATCTGGCCGGACGGCAGGCCCGATCGGTTCCTGATGCCGGTGTTGTCCTGCGTCTCGGCCGGCCGGAGCCGTCCGGTGACCGTCACCTCTCCCGTGGGCGGGGCGGGCACCTGCGGCGGGGTGTCGGCGGTCGCCCCGGCCGGGACCCACCCTCGGTTCACCAGCACGGCGCCCTGGGGCGTGACGAGCGGAGTGATCACGTAGAAGCCGACGCGGCTGTTCTGGGTCCGCCTGCGCACCACGAGCTCGTGGGCGGGGTCGTACCGCCCGGTGGCGGTGACGAGGCGATACCGGTCCCGCTCCGCCACGGACGCGCCGATCTGGTCGAGCCGGTCGAGCGGCACGGGCGCGGCGGCGAGGTTGGCGGTGATCCTCGTGCTCTCGGCCGACCGGTCCTCGAACCGCCCCCACTGCCACCTTCCCAGGAAGAAGAAGGCGGGGATCAGCACGAGCACGAGCAGGTGCAGCCCGACCCACCGGCGCGAAAGGAGGAAACGGTACACGTCACCAGCCTAGGCAGCGACCCGGATGGTCCCGCTCTCAGGCTGGGGTACTCAGTCGTGCGCCGGGCCCGGGGCGGGGCGTCACCTCACGCGGGCCGTCGACCCGGTGGCCCTCCTCGCACACCAGGTGCAGCGTGACGGGCGCGCCGCAGTCGCGGTGGGTCACCACGACCGGTGGTCCCTCGGGATCGGCCAGATAGCGGTCGCCCCAGTGCATGAGGGCGATCATGATCGGGTAGAGATCGAGGCCCTTCTGGGTGAGCCGATACTCGTCGCGCTGGCGCTGGCCGGGCTCCTGGTAGGGCACCTTGCGCAGCAGGCCCTCCTCGACGAGCCGGGACAGCCGCGCGCTCAGCACCTGCCGGGGCGCGCCGGTGCGCGTCTGAAGGTCGGCGAAACGCCGGATGCCGTTGAACGCCTCGCGGAGGACCAGGAACGTCCACTTCTCGCCGAGCACGGCGAGGGTTCGCTCGATGGAGCAGTTGTCCACCCGATAACGCCGCATGTCGCGCATCGTAACCACAACCTCCTCCTTCCATCTAAGTCTACTTGACAGACTCAGCGCGTTCGGGAGAGCCTGAGTCCATGTTCGGAACTCAGGTGAGGCCTCTCGTGGACGTCCGTGTCGTGGAGGTGCGTGCGGCGCGTCCGGGCGACGACGAGGCGCGGGTGCGGCTCTTCGTGGAGGGTCTGTCGCAGGACACGCTGACGAACCGCTTCTTCGTCGGCCTGGGCCGGCCGAGCACGAGCCTGATCCGCGCGATGGTCGCGCGCGACGACAGGCGCGACGCGCTGCTCGCGCTGCACGGCGACGCCGTGATCGGGCACGCCATGAGCCATCTGGCCGGCGGCTCCCTGGGGATCGAGGCGGAGATCGCGGTCGTGGTGGACGACCGGTGGCAGGGCCTCGGCGTGGGGTCGCGGCTCGTGCGCACCCTCCTGCGGCGGGCGTCCGTACGCGGCGCGGTCGCCGTCGGCATGGACGTCATGACGGAGAACCGGCGGGTGCTGTCCATGGTGCGCCGGGCCTGGCCCTCTGCCACAATCAGTACAGAGGGCACATCCGTCGAGATCAAAGCCTGCCTCGCGTTTGCAGAACAAGGTTCTGTTGGTTCACCATTGACTATGTGAAGAGCGCGAAGAGCGGACGAGACGGCAGGGCCAGGATCATCGAGGGCGCCCTGCGCAGGTTCAGCCAGAGCGGGGTGTCGGCCACGACCCTGGCCAGCCTCCGGCAGGAGAGCGGCGTCAGCGTCGGCAGCTTCTATCACCACTTCACGAGCAAGGAACACGTCTTCGGCGTGCTCTACGCCGAGATCCAGGAGATGTACCAGGCCGCCTTCATCGGCGAGCTCGTCCGCCACGAGGACGCCCGCTCCGGCATCGAGGCCATCGTCGCGATGCACATGGCCTGGTGCGGCGAGCACCCCGAGCGCGCCCGCCTGCTGATCAGCGAGCGCCCGCCCCGGCGCAACGAGCCCGGCGGGCCGGAGGTCGCCGAGTCGCGGCGCGAGTTCTTCCGCCAGGTCGCCGACTGGTGGCGGCCGCACATGAAGAACGGTGTGCTCCGCCCCGTCCCCGCCACCATGTGCTATGTGCTGTGGCTCGGCCCGGCGCAGGAGATGTGCCGCCTGTGGTTCAGCGGCGCCCACCAGCCCACCGAGGAGGAGATCCGCGAGCTGGGCGAGGCCGCCTGGAACAGCCTCAAGATGCCCTGACCCCGCGATAGATTCGATGCGTGGACGCCCCTTCTGACCTGGTCCGGCGGCTTCGCGACAGATTCGTGGAGACCGGATACACGATCGACGGCGTGCGTGAGCGGCTGGGCGACATGGCCGCCGCCGCGCTGGCTCGCGAGGAGATCGTGCCCGCGCTGCGCGCCACCAGGGACGCCGATCCCCTCGCCACGCTGATCCGGCTGTGGTGGCTGGGCACCCCGGTCAGCATGGCCGCCGCCGACCTCCCCGTGCAGGGCCTCATCGAGGCCGGGCTGCTGGTGCGCCTGGGCGACTCCCTGCAGGCCACCGTGCACCTCCAGCCGTGGGACACCGGCACGGGCGACCCGGCGTACGTCGTCTCCGACCGCAAGGTGCGGCCCGGCGATCCCTCGCTGCGGCCCGACCACGTCGTGGGCGCGGGCGGCGCCTCGGCCAACCTCGCGCAGCTCGGCTGGGCCGCGCCGGTTGAGCGGGCGCTCGACCTCGGCACCGGCTGCGGTGTGCAGGTGCTGCACCTGGCCCCCAGGGCCGAGCACATCGTCGCGACCGACGTGAACCGCAGGGCGCTGCGGCTGGCCCGCCTGAGCTGGGGCCTGTCCGGCGTGACCGGCGTCGAGGCGCGCGAGGGCTCGATGTACGACCCCGTGGACGACGAGCGCTTCGACCTCGTGGTGTCCAACCCGCCTTTCGTCATCGCGCCCGAGGCCAGATACACCTACCGGGAGGCCGGGCGGCGCGGCGACGAGTTCTGCCGCGACCTCGTACGGCGCACGCCCCGGCACCTCGCCCAGGGTGGTCAGGCGCGCTTCCTCGCCAACTGGCTGCACGTCAAGGGCGAGGACTGGCAGGACAGGGTGGGCGGCTGGCTCACCGAGACCGGCTGCGACGGCTGGGCCGTGCAGCGCGACGTGCAGGACCCGGCCGAATATGTCGAGCTGTGGCTGCGGGACTCCGCAGAACACGGCACCTCGGCCTACCGGGAGCGATATGACGAGTGGCTCGGCTGGTTCGAGTCGATGGACGTGACCGGCGTCGGCTTCGGCTGGATCGCCCTGCACGACTCCGGCTCGCTGAGCCCGCTCGTGCGGGGGGAGGAGATGACCCAGCCGGTCGAGCCGCCGTCCGGCGCGCTGGTCGAGGAGGTGCTGCGCGCGGCGCGCACCGCCCACGAGCTGTCCGACGACGACCTGCTCGACGCGCGGCTGAAGCCGGCCGAGGGAGTCGTGGAGGAGCGCGTCGGCCCGCCCGGCGCCGACGACCCCTCCCGCATCGTCCTGCGGCAGACCCGGGGCGCACGCCGTACGGCCGCCGTGGGGACGGTGGAGGCGGCCCTGGCGGGCGTGTGCGACGGCGAACTGCCCACGCGCCCGCTGCTCGCCGCCATCGCCGAGCTGACCGGTGAGGATCCCGGTGAGGTGCTCGGGCGGGCGCCCGCCGCGCTGCGGTCCCTGATCGCCGAGGGCTTTCTCGACGTTGCAAGCCCACGCTGACGTTGCAAGCCCACGTTGATCGGAGTTTGAACGGCCGGGCGGACAGTGGTCGTGAGCGGGCTTCGGGGGGGGTTTCGGAGCCCGCGCACCAAGCCCGGCCGGTCGTCGACGTGAGGCGGCGAGTCGTCACGGGGCGCACCGGTAGGATCCGGGCCCCCTGCGCGTCCCAGTGTGACGACGGGCGGCCGGCCGGGCGTCCAGCCTCCCGCACGCGAAGATGGGTGTTCGGTGTGATCAACCACGTCCGGATGAGCCGGCTCGACGATGACCTACGTCTCGACCTGTTCGCGCAGGAGGGCACGGATGTCGTCGGCCTCGGGCGACCCGAGCCGGGTGAAGATGTCGAGGGCCTTGACCAGGGCCTGCCTGCCCCGGCCGGTCTCCCCGAGCCCCGCGAGGGCCTTGCCGAGCGCGGCCAGTGACTGCGCCTCGCCGTACGGGTGGGTGATCTCGCGGCTCACGGTCAGCGCCTGCTCGGCGTGCCGGGCGGCCTCGGCGAACCGTCCGGCGGCGATGAAGGTGGCGGCGAGCCGGTAGCAGACCCGCTGCTCCCAGACTCGCTGGTTGCTCGCGCGGAAGAAGGCCAGGCACTCGGCGTGGTGGACGACCGCCTCGTTGAGCCGCCCGACAAAGGACAGCACGTTGCCGAGGTGATAGCGGGCCCGCGCCACCCCCGCGCCGCTGCCGATCTCGGTGAAGACCGCCAGCCCCCGCTCGGCCGCCGCGATGGCGTCGTCCGGCCGTCCGAGGCCCAGGTGGTCGCGGGCGGAGTAGCACGACGCGAGCGCCTCGCCCGCGGGATTGCCCGTCTGCCGGTGGACCGTCGTCGCCCGGTCGAACCATTCGAGCGCCTCGGTGTGGCGGCGCCGCCGCCCGGCGACGACCGCGAGCGCGTTGCACGTCTCGCCGAGAACGATGTGGTCGCCGGTCTCCTCGCCCAGCGTCCGCGCGGCGAGAAAATGGCTCTCGGCCTCGGCCAGCCGGTTCGCGCCGAACAGCACCCGGCCCAGCACGTAGCGGCAGCGCAGCTCGGCGCGCCGCGCACCGGCCTGGCGCGTCGCCGCCAGCAGGGCCGACGTGCGCTGTTCGAAGTCCCGCTGGTTGGTGCCCGACTCCAGCAGCGGCTCCATCGCCAGCAGCAGGTCGGCCGCCGCGAGCAGGTCGTCGCCCGATTCGTCCTGTGCCCCTGCCGTTTGGGCCACCGCTCCGAACATGTCCTCGGCCTCCGCCGACAGCCAGGCAACTGCCTCGTCGGCGGAGGAGAAGGAGTGGCCGAGCATGCCCAGATCGGTGAGGACGTCGGCGATCCGGCTGCCCTCGTACGCCAGCCGGTGGGCCGCGCCCGCCGACGCAAGATAGAAGCCCAGCAGCCGCCGCAGGGCGAGCGTGCGGGCCGCGGGCTCCTCGGCGGCCTCCGCCTGCCGCCGGGCGAACAGCTTGAGCAGGTCGTGGAATCGGTAGCGGCCCGGCGCGGGCGCCTCCAGCAGGCTGGCGTCGACCAGCGACTCGATCACGTCCTCGGCCTCGGACGGGGTGAGGTCGAGCACGGCCGCCGCCGCGAATACCGAGATGCCCGAGCCCGCCGGCAGCGACAGCAGTCGGAACGCCCGCGCCTGCCGGGCGTCGAGCTGGCCGTACCCGAGGGCGAACGTGGCCGAGACCGCCAGGTTGCCGATCTTCATCTCGTCGAGGCGGCGGCGCTCGTCGGCCAGCCGGGGGACGAGCGAGGCGACCGTCCACGACGGGCGGGAGGCCAGCCGGGCCGCGACGATCCGCACGGCCAGCGGCAGGAAACCGCAGGCGGCGACCACATCCATGGCGGCGGCACGTTCCGCCGCCACCCTCTCAGGCCCCGCGACCGCGGCGAGCAGCGACAACGCCTCCTCGGGCTCCATCACGTCGAGGTCGATGAGCCGGGCCGCGGGCAGGTCGGCCAGCTTGCCCCGGCTCGTGATGATCGCGGCGCAGCCGGGTGAGCCGGGCAGCAGGTGCTCGACCTGCTCGGCGTCGCGGGCGTTGTCGAGCAGCACCAGCATCCTGCGGTCGGCGAGCAGCGACCGGAACAGCGCGGAGCGCTCGGCCAGGCCGTCGGGGATGACGTCCATCGGGATGCCGAGGGCCCGCAGGAACGCCACCAGCGCGGTCTCGGGCGCGGTCGGCTCGGCGCTGTATCCCCGCAGGTCGGCGTAGAGCTGGCCGTCGGGGAACAGGTCGTCGGCGAGGTGGGCCACGTGGACGGCCAGGGTCGTCTTGCCCACGCCGCCGATGCCCGACATCGCCGCGATCGGCACGCCCTCGCGCGCCCCTTCGCCACGCAGCAGCGCGAGCAGCCTGCGCACCAGGCCGGTGCGTCCGGTGAAGTCGGGCACCGCCGCCGGGAGCTGGGCCGGTCTCGGCATCTCGATGACCGGGCCCGTCTCGGCCGCCGCGGCGTCATCGTGGACATCCTGCTGCGAGAGCCGTACGGGAGGGGGCGTGGGGGTGAGGGAGGGGTCGGCGGCGAGGATCCGCCGGTGGAGGCGGGACAGCTCGGCCCCGGGCTCGATGCCGAGCTCCTCGACCAGCGCCCGCCGGGTGTCGGTGAAGACCGACAGCGCCTCGGCCTGCCTGCCACACCGGTAATAGGCCAGCATGAGCTGGGCGCGCAGCCGCTCGCGCAGCGGATGTTCCGCGGTGAGCGCGACCAGCTCGGAGACGATCTCCGCGTGCCGGCCCAGCTCGAGGTCGAGCTCCATGAGCGTCTCGACCGCGCTCATCCGGCGCTCGGCGAGCCGGTCGCGCTGGTGCTCGGCGTACGGGCCGACCGCGCCGGCCAGCGGCTCGCCCGACCACAGGCGCAGGGCCCCGCGCAGCCGCCGGGCGGCCTCCCCGGCCCGGCCCGTGCGGCGGTCGGACTCGGCGGCGGCGCATTCGCGTTCGAAGACGGCGAGGTCGAAGCCGGCGGGGCCGGAGTCGAGCCGCAGCGCGTATCCCCGGCCCACGGAGGTCAGCAGCCGCGGCGGGGTCCGGGGGGACCGGTCCGGCTCCAGGACGGTGCGCAGGCGGGAAACGTAGGTGCGCAGCGCGCCGAGCGCGCGCGGGGGCGCGTCCTCGCCCCACACGCCGTCGATCATCTCGTCCGGCGTGACCGCGTGCCCCTCCCTCAGCAGGAGCATCGCGAGAATGGAGCGTTGCAATGGCGTGCCAAGGTCGAGCTCCACGCCGTCGCGCCAGGCAAGGACGGGTCCCAGCACGGCGAAGCGCAGGCCGTCCACGGCGGCGTGATCAGGCATGTGACCTGTCTCCCGATGGCAAGATTTCCGACCAAATGATAGATCGTGCGACGCGGCGGCAATAGGACCGCGGGCGTTGGTTCAGTTTGCGTACAGGTGCTTGAAAGCGACCTGCAAACCACGGCGAGAGCGTTGAAAGCGGGTTGCAGGCGGGCGGGCCTATCACTGAGCTGCAACCCCGACACGCACCCCGTATCGGGGGGATCGTCCTCGAACAGGAGAACCGAAATGCGACGCTCCATCACCCTCGGTCTCGCCGCCGCCACCACCGTCGCCGCCCTCGGGCTGCCGGCCCTGGCGACCGCGGCCAACGCCGCCCCCGCCTCCGCCTCCTCCGCCGCCACCGCCTCCGCCCCGCACCACCACGACTGGGACTACGACGGCTGGTGGGGCACCTACTGGTCCTCCAACCACCTCGCCAAGGCCAAGGGCTACGTCGACGTGAACTACGACCACGAGGAGTCGAACCGGGTCCACATCACCGGCAAGCTGTACGACAACGACCACCGCACCTACCGGCAGGGCGGCAAGTGCGCGTACATCAAGTTCCGGGTGTCCTACTGGGACGACGGCGAGGACAACTGGTCCTCCAGCTACAAGTCGTACAAGTACTGCGGCGCCGGCGGCTACAAGCAGATCAACTTCTGGCGCTACGACGTCGCCCAGGTCCAGGCGAAGGTCTGCCAGATCGGCCTGTACAGCAACGTGCCCGTCAAGTGCGGCTACTGGCGCGACATCTACAACGCCTACGACGAGGACTACGGCTACGACGCCTGATCACCCTCGCATGACGCGGCCCGTCCCTTCCGGGACGGGCCGCTCCCTTTCTATTGACTGATCAAGCTGCTTCCGACGCCGGCTCCAGAATGCCCAGCTTCGCGCGAAGACGTTCGCGCACGGCGGGCCATTCGGGACTCAGGATCGAGTAGTACGCGGTATCTCGGACCGTGTCGTCGGCGCCTCGGCTGTCCGCTCGTCGCACACCGTCGAGGTGCGCGCCGAGGGCCTCGATGGCGACCCGGGATCGGGTGTTGCGTACGTCTGCCTTGAGGGTGATCCGGTGAACCTGCCAGGTCTCGAAGGCGAGGGAGAGCATCAGATACTTGCTCTCCCGGTTGACACCGGTGCCCTGGGCCGACGCGGCGAGCCAGGTGTACCCGATGTCCGCGACGGACGGGACCTCGCCCACCGCGCCCTTGGTTCCCGGCGGCCAGGGCATCGGGCCCTGCCAATACTCCAGGTTCATCAGACGGGTGGCACCGACCACGCGGTCGGTGTGCAGCCACCGGATGGCGAAGGGCAGCGTGCGGCCCTCCGCCTGCTCAGCCAAGGCGGCCTCCACGTAGGAGGCCATCTCATCCCGGCCAGCGGGAACGCGAGTGAAGGCGTATGTGGAACGGTCTTCACTCGCCGCGGCGACGAGGTCGTCGAGCACCGCGAGGCTGAGCGGTTCCAGGCGCACGGAGCGCCCGGACAGGGTGACAAAAGCGGGCATGAGCACATGATGGGGGCTGCTGACCACGCCTGATACCAAATGACACGAGACATCTTGGCGGGGTGCGGGTTAAGGGGTGTGGTGCCCGATGAAACCGCAGGTCAGAGCGTTGATCCGGGCCCCGCGCGGCGGGCGGCCAGGGTAAAGATTTGGCCAAAGATCCATGGGGCCCGGCGAACGCTTCAGGCGAGGGTCACGGGGACGTCCGCGGGCGCGCCGAACCAGGTCTCCAGCGCGTTGGCGAGCCCCTCGGAATCGGTGGTTTCCGGGTCCTCCACCCAGGCGACGACGCCGTCCGGGCGGACGAGCAGCGCGCCGGGAGCGTGCGCGTCGCGTATCGCCGTCGTGACGGTGGCGACCCGGTCGCCGTACCCGTCCGCCGCCGCGCCGCCGAGCCGGGATCCGGTCTGGCGGAGGAGCAGGCCGCGGCCGTCGTGGAGGTGGTCGGCGAGCCGTGAGCCGTCCTCGAACTCGTAGTCGGGCACGCTGCGCCCCATCAGAGGGTGTCCGCCGCCGGGCATGTCGTACCGCTGCCAGACACCGGAGATCTTCTTCACGAAGTAGGTGGTGCCGGTGACCGTGCCGAGCAGGTCGGCGACCACCGTCCGGGCCGCCCGGGCGTGGGCGTCGGGACGCATCAGGGCGATCTGGGCCCGCGTCCAGTCGAGCACCCAGGCGCCGATGGGGTGCCGCTCCCGCGTGTAGGTGTCGAGAAGCCCCTCCGGGGCCTGCCCGCGTACGACCGCCGCGAGCTTCCAGCCGAGGTTCACGGCGTCGCCCAGTCCCAGGTTCAGCCCCTGGCCGCCGAAGGGCGAGTGCACGTGCGCGGCGTCACCGGCCAGCAGCACCCGCCCGAGCCGGTAGGTCGTCGCCTGCCGCGCGTTGTCCGTGAACCGCGTGACCGACGTGATCCCCTTGACGACGACGTCGGAGCCCGTGACGTGCCTGACCGCGTCCTGCAGTTCCTCCGTCGTCACCGGTTCGGTCTTGTCGGCCTTGCCTGGCGCGCCGTCGTCGAAGCGTACGACGAGGATGCGCCCCGGCACCGGGCCGTGGGAGTAGATCCCGGTGGGAGTGGCCTGCCAGCCCACGCCGAGGTCGTCGGTGCCCTCCATCTCCGCGATGGCCTGGTAGGCGGTGATCTCCGGGTCCGTCCCGGGGAACTCGAAGCCGGCCAGCTTGCGCACCATGCTCCTGCCGCCGTCGCAGCCCACGAGCCAGCGGCCGTGCACCGGGCCCTCGGTCGTGGCGACCGTGACCTGCTCGCCGTCGTCGGTGAAGCCGGTCACCTCCACGCCGCGCCGCACCTCGACCCCCAGCTCGGCCGCGCGTCCCGCGAGGATCTGTTCGAGCTGCTGCTGGGGCACCAGGCCGATCTCGGTGATCGGTCCCCGGCCGGCCAGGTCGGGGTCGTCCTCGTCGAAGAGATCGGCGCTCAGCATCATCCCCGCGAAGTGGCCGGCGAACCTGGGCGGAGTCCGCTGCGGTCCTCCCGCGGCGGCCCGCTTCTGCATGAACGCCCTCACGACTTCCATCGCCCGCTCCTGCACCTCCCTCAGCGCGGGCAGCAGGCCCCGTCGATAGAGCGCCTCCACGCTGGGCGTGTTGAGCGCGCCGGCTTTGATCGTCGGGTCGATCTCGGTCAGCCGTTCGAGCACCACGACCGACGCCCCGCCCAGCCGCAGCTCGCAGGCCAGCATGAGGCCCACCGGCCCTCCGCCGGCCACAACGACGTCGTACGACATTCGCCCTCCCCGTAGTTACCGTTGCTGTAAACTTACTGTCGCTATAAGTTTTTAGCAACTAGAATGAGGCGGGTGACGGAGACCTTGGGGTTGCGGGAGCGGAAGAAGCGGCAGACCCGCTCGCTCATCTCCGACGTGGCGTCGGGCCTGTTCGTGCAGCGCGGGTTCGACAACGTCACGGTCGCCGAAGTCGCCGAGGCGGCCGGAGTCTCGGCCAAGACCGTCTTCAACTACTTCCCTCGCAAGGAAGACCTGTTCCTCGACCGCTATCCCGAGGCGGTGGAGCTGGTCACCCGCGCCGTACGGGAACGCGCCGAGGGGGAGACCCCTGTCGCCGCGCTGCGCCGGCTGTTCCTCGGCATGCTCAGGGACGGCCACCCGCTCGGCGGGATCGCCCCCGGATATGAGGTCTTCTGGCAGGTGATCCTCGACTCGCCCGCGCTCAGGGCCCGGGCGAGGGAGCTGGTCGAGGAGTTCGAGGGCGTGATCGCCGGCCTGTTCGCCGAGGCGGCCGGAAGCGATCCGGGCGACCCGGCCCCGCGCCTCGCGGCCGCCCTGGTGGTCGCCGCCTACCGCGCCGTGTACATCACCAGCATCGACAGGATCCGTGCCGGTGATCCCATGCAGGACGTGATCGCCGACCGCGCCGTCCAGCTCGACCGCGCCCTGCGCGCCGTCGAACACGCCATCGCCGCCTTCTGAGCAGCCCGCCCTGCCATTCGGGACCTTCGTCGTTCTCGGCCTTCGCCGTTCCGGGTCTTCGCCGTTCTGGGCCTTCGTAGTTACGAGCCTTCGCTGTCACGAGCCTTCGGCGCGATCCGAGCACCCCCGTTTTCTGGGGTCCGTCGTTCTGGACCTCCGTCGTTCCGAGCCTTCGGCGCGTTCCGGGCTGCGCCGTCGTAGTTTTCCGGGCCTTCGTCGTTCTCGGCGTTCGCCGTTCCGAGCCTTCGGCGCTTTCCGGACAGCGCCGTCCCCGCTGCCTGAGCAGCGCCGTCCCCACTGGTTGAGCAGTGCCGTCGCCGTTTTGCGGGGTCTTCGGTGCCTTGGGGGCAGCGCCGCCCTGGCTGTCTGAGTATCGCCGTCCCTACTGGTTGAGCAGTGCCGTCGCCGTTTTGCGGGGCTTTCGGCGTTTTCCGAGCAGTGTCGTCCCCGCTTTCTGGGCGGCGTCTGCGCCGTTTTCCGGGCTTTGATGCTTGCTGGGTAGTGCCTCCGCGCCCTCTGAGCGGCGCCTTCACTGCCCCCGGCAGGGCTTGTCCAGCCCATAGCTTCTGGCGGGCCTGTATGGCGGCGGCGAACTACGCCGTGACCAGGGCGGTCTCCTCAATCTGTGATCCCAAGAGATTGCTAGTTGATCTTGCACAAGCTCCGGGGGGAGGAGAGAATTAATACAAGTTTTCGAATCGCTTGATGGAGGTGTGATGGATCTGTTCGACATCGATCCTGAGCGCCTTCGTCATTCGAACGATGCCGACGGTGAGTGGTGGGACCGTCTGATCGCCAATTCCCCACTGTGGTCCTCTGATGGCTCGTCCGCCCGGGAGCCCTTCCCGATCATCAACTTCGGGCCCCGGCAGCGCGCCGACGCACCCGTTGTCGAGAGCGTGGACGACCCGGGCGCGGACGCCCCAGGCACGCATACCGACAGGGCAGATAGCGATGGCGCGGATGCCACGGGCGGGGTTGCTGCCGGTGCGGATGCCGCTGGCACGAACGGCGCTGACGCGGGTGCCGCCCGTGGGGCTGCCGATGGCGCGGCTGCCGCCGGTGCCGTGCGCGGGGCTTGTGATGGTGCGGCTGCCGCTGGCGCGAATGGCCCTGACGCGGATGCCGCCCGTGGAGATGCCGCTGGCGCGGATGGCGCTGGCTTTGGTGCCGCGCGTGGTGCTGCCGATGGCGCGGAAGCTGCTGGCACAAACGGCACCGGCGCGAATGACCCTGGCGCGGCCGGCCCGAGTGCTGGTGCGGGTGCGGGTGCTTCCGATGGTGTGGGTGGGCGTGATCGTGGTCGGGGTCGTGGTCGGGGTGGTGTGCGGTCGTCGTGGGTGGTGGTGGGGTCGGTTCGTGAGGTGGCCCAAGAGCTGGCGCTGACGCCGCTTCCCGATGACGTGGATGTGTGCCTGGCCGAGGCGGAGGAGTTGCTGTTCGCCCGCGATCGGATCACCAGCGCCCTGGCCGACCGCGTCGGCCGGGTCCACCGAGCAGGTCAGGCCAAGCAGCACGGGCATGCCTCCACCCGCTGCTGGTTGCGCACCAGTGGGGGGATGACGGTGGGCGGAGCTGGCCGCCTGCTCACCCTCGGCGCGGAACTGCCCCGCCTCCCCGTCGTGCGGGAGAAGTTCGCCACGGGTGAGCTGGCAGCGGGGGTGGTGGAGGCCATCTGCGCCGCTGTGGCCGGACTGACCGACGAGCAAGCCACCCTGGCGGAGCCGATCCTGGTGGACCTGGCCGGCAAAGCGGGGGCGGCGGAGGTCGCCAAGGCCGGCCGCCACCTGCGGGCGGTGCTGGACCCCGACGGGGAAGAACGGGATGAGCGGGCCGATTACGGGCGGCGGTTCCTGCGGGTCCGCCCGGGCAAGGGCGGCGGCGTGGAAGGGGAGTTCTACCTGCCGCGTGAGGCCGGCGCCCGGTTGATGGCGTTGTTGCAGGCGTACGCCAAGCTGAGGGCGCAGGGGGATGACCGCCCGCTGACGGTACGTCAGGCGGACGCGCTGATCGCCCTGCTGGAGCAGAAGATCGTCACCGAGCTCCTCGTCGTGGTCAGCGCCGAATCCCTCCCCACCGACCCCGAAAACACCAACCCCACCGACCCCACCGACCCCACCGACCCCACCGACCCCACCGACCCCACCGACCCCACCGACGACAACCCATACCCCGCCGACCCGGCCACCCAAGACACCGACCCGGCCACCCAAGACCCCGCTGCCCCGGCCACCGACGACCCCGCCGACCATGTCGAGGACGCGCGGGACGCCGAGGACTTCGAGGAAGGCCGGGAGCACACAGGCGACTTTGCTCCCGGCGAGTCCGACGACCTCGACGCGGCCGAGGCCGAGGCAGGTGCCGGTGCGGGGAGCAATGCCGATGCCGACGGAGCCGCTGAC
>NZ_VJVX01000249.1:0-559 GCF_008033685.1 Microbispora sp. CSR-4 | reverse complement strand
TGGGACGCTGCTGAGCGGCGGCCGGGGCACGATCATCGGGTCGATCCTGGGTCTGCTGATCTTCACGGTGATCACCAACCTGTTCATCCTCAACGGTCTCAACACCGCCGACCAGCTCGTCGCCAAGGGCGCGATCATCGTCATCGCCGTGCTCCTGCAGCGACGCAGCCTCAGAACACACACCTGACACCCTGGGCCGGATCGGATCCCGACCGGCTTCGACAAGGAGAGAACATATGGACAAGAACGTCGGCCGGCGCGGCTTCCTGTGGAGTGGAGCCGTCCTCGGCGCCGGTGCACTCGTCACGGCCTGCACGAGCAACGAGCCCGCCGCGCAGGCGAGCGCACCGGCCGCGGCCCCCGCGGCCGCGGCCACGGGCGGCAACGACGCCCCTGGTGAGAAGGTCGTCATCGGTTTCTCGGCTCCGGCCGCCGACCACGGCTGGATCGCCGCCATCAGCAAGAACGCGACGGACGCGGCCGCGCAGTTCTCCGATGTGGAGTTCAAGGCGGTCGAGCCGACCAACGACATCAACCAGCAGATCTCGGCGGTGGAGTC
>NZ_VJVX01000248.1:0-563 GCF_008033685.1 Microbispora sp. CSR-4 | reverse complement strand
GCCGGGGCGGTGCGCGGGGATCACAAGCGGCCCACGACAACGATCTCCGAAGCCCTCACCGAGCGGACCGAAGACCTGGTCAAACGCGACTTCACCGCCCCCGCCCCGAACCGGCTGTGGGTCGCCGACCTGACCTACATCCCCACCGCGTCGGGGTTCGTGTACGCGGCGCTGGTGATCGACGCGTTCTCGCGGATGATCGTCGGCTGGCGTCTGGCCGATCATCTGCGCACCGACCTGGCGCTGGACGCGCTGGAGATGGCCATCTGGCGTCGCGGAGACGGACGGCGGCTGGAAGGGCTGGTGCACCACTCCGACCGCGGCTGCCAGTATCTGTCGATTCGCTACACCGAGCGCCTGTCGGGTGCCGGGGCGGTCTGCTCGGTCGGCTCCCGTGGGGACAGCTATGACAACGCCCTGGCCGAAAGCACCATCGGGCTGTACAAGACCGAGCTGATCCACCGGCGCGGCCCGTGGAACGGCCTGGACGACGTCGAGATCGCCACCATGGAATGGGTCGACTGGTACAACAACCGGCGCCTCCACAGCGCCTGCAACGACCT
>NZ_VJVX01000247.1:0-570 GCF_008033685.1 Microbispora sp. CSR-4 | reverse complement strand
GGCCATCTTGTCGTAGCCGTTCGCGGTGGGGTGGATGCCGTCGATGAGGTCGCCGGTGGTCAGCTTGCTGTGCATGTCGACCAGGTGGACGTGCTTTCCGCTGTTGGCCTTGGACTGGACGATGCCGGGGATCGCCGCGTTGAAGTTGCGGGCGGCGGCCTCCTGCCCGGAGTTCGACAGCGGGATGATGGTCGCGACGAACACGTCGGCGTCCGGCGCCGCCGCGGTGATGTGGTCGATCAGCGTGGACAGCCGCTGCGGCGCACCGGACACGTTGTAGTTCTGCAGCACGTCGTTGGTGCCGATGTGCAGCAGCACCGTGCGCGGCGTGTAGGTGCGCAGCCAGCCGTTGATGTTCGCGTCGATCTGGTCGATCCGCCACCCCGGGTGTCCCTCGTGGTCGTGGTCGCCCAGGTTGCCCGGTCCGTTGTACTGCGACCCGACGAAGTCGATCGTGTAGCGACCCGAGGCCAGGCGCTGCCACAACCCGATCCGGTAGCCGCCGGGCACCTGCGTGCCCTCGGTGATCGAGTCGCCCAGCGGCATCACCCGCACCCCGCCGTTCGACTC
>NZ_VJVX01000246.1:0-570 GCF_008033685.1 Microbispora sp. CSR-4 | reverse complement strand
CTCGCAGGGGTTTTGTCGTAGCGGGTGGCGATGCCTCGCCAGGCCTTCAGCTTGTTGATCAGGCGCTCGACGGTGTTCCGCTCCTTGTACAGGCCGGCGTCGTGGCGGACGGGCCGGCCGCCCTTGCTGCCCTTCTTCTTCCGGTTGGCGGCCTGGTCCCTCTTTTCCGGGATGACCACCTTGATGCGGCGTCCGCGTAGGTAGGCGCGGTTGCCGCGGGAGGAGTAGGCCTTGTCGCCGGCGACCGCGCCGGGCCGGGTGCGGGGACGGCCGACGGGTACCCGGACGCGTACTTTCTTCAGCACGGGGATGAACTGCGGGCTGTCGGCGGCCTGCCCTGCGGTCACGACGAACGCCAAGGGGCGGCACCTGCGGTCGGCGGCGAGGTGAATCTTGCTGGTCTGCCCACCCCTGGAGCGTCCGAGCAGGGCAGCTTTCAACCGGAGCCTGCGCCGCCGCCGGATGTGCCGCCGTTGTTCTGCTTCGGCGTCGTTTCGGGCGTCCTGCTCCTGTTGTCCTTCCCGGTCGCCCCCTTTTGCCGGGCCCGCTCCTGTTCGGCAGCCTTCTCCA
>NZ_VJVX01000245.1:0-576 GCF_008033685.1 Microbispora sp. CSR-4 | reverse complement strand
AACGCGATGCGCGACATCCAGGCCGACAACGGCGTGCTGAAGGCCACGGTCACCTACAGCCCCACGATGGCCGGTTCGGCGATCAAGCTGGCGCGGCTGGTCGCGCAGGGCAAGGGCATGAGCGACCTGCTGGAGCAGGAGGTGCCGCAGTCGATCACACTGGCCTCGGCGACCATTACCAAGGAGAACGTGCAGAAGTATCTGCCGCTCGGCTTCGAATCCTGATTCGAGGGAGATCTAGTGACAGACAGCAGGCCGGCGCTCGGTGTCGGCATGGTGGGGTACGCGTTCATGGGACGCGTGCACTCGCAGGCGTGGCGGAGCGTCGCTTCGGTTTTCGACCTGCCGGTAAGGCCCGTCATGGCGGCCCTGTCCGGCAGGTCGCCCGACCGCACGGCCGAAGCGGCGGCCATGCTCGGCTGGGCGGCGGTGGAGACCGACTGGAAGCGGCTTCTCGAACGCGATGACGTGCAGATTGTGGACATCTGCACGCCGGGTGACAGCCACGCCGAGATCGCGATCGCGGCGCTGGCGGCGGGCAAGCACGTGCTGTGCGAGAAGCCGCTGGCCAACACC
>NZ_VJVX01000244.1:0-579 GCF_008033685.1 Microbispora sp. CSR-4 | reverse complement strand
TGGTCCATGAACTGCGACAGCTGCGAGGTGCCGAAGAACTCCTTGATCGACGCCACGACCGGGCGGATGTTGATCAGGGTCTGCGGCGTGATCGCCTCGACGTCCTGCGTGGTCATGCGCTCGCGGACGACGCGCTCCATGCGGGCCAGGCCCAGGCGGACCTGGTTCTGGATGAGCTCGCCCACCGTGCGCAGACGACGGTTGCCGAAGTGGTCGATGTCGTCGGTCTCGACGACCACCGAGTTGTCCGGGCCCATCGTCTCCTCGCCGGCGTGCAGCCGGACGAGGTATTCGATGGTCGACACGATGTCCTCGTCGGTCAGCGTGCCCTGGGTGATGTCGGCCTGGACGCCCAGCTTCTTGTTGATCTTGTAACGGCCGACCTTGGCGAGGTCGTAGCGCTTCGGGTTGAAGTACAGGTTCTCCAGCAGCGCCTGCGCCGACTCCCTGGTCGGGGGCTCGCCCGGACGCAGCTTGCGGTAGATGTCGAGCAGCGCGTCGTCCTGGCCGGAGGTGTGGTCCTTCTCCAGGGTCGCCCGCATCGACTCGTACTGACCGAAACGCTCCAGAATCTGGTCG
>NZ_VJVX01000243.1:0-595 GCF_008033685.1 Microbispora sp. CSR-4 | reverse complement strand
CTGTGCCGTCAGGTGCGGTCGGTGGCCGAGGTGTCGGCGTTGCTGCGGATTCCGCTGGGTGTGGTTCGCGTGGTGATCGCGGACATGGCGGCGGAGGGGCTGGTGCATGTGCATCAGCCGCAGTTGGAGGCCGGTAAGCCGGATCTGAACTTGCTGGAAAGGGTGCTCAGTGGACTTCGCAGGCTCTAGCCGGGGGTTGACGTCGACGAAGATCGTCGTTGCGGGGGGCTTCGGTGTGGGGAAGACGACCTTCGTGGGGGCGGTTTCGGAGATCGTGCCGTTGACGACGGAGGCGGTGATGACCGATGCGTCGGCGGGGGTGGACGATGTGGGGTTGGTGCCGCACAAGACGACGACGACGGTGGCGATGGATTTCGGTCGTGTGTCGTTGGACCGGGATCTGATTTTGTATTTGTTCGGTACGCCGGGTCAGCATCGGTTCTGGTTCATGTGGGATGACCTGGTGCGGGGGGCGATCGGTGCGGTGGTGCTGGTCGACACGCGGCGGTTGGCGGACAGTTTCCCGGCGGTGGACTACTTCGAGGAGGCGCGTCTGCCGTTCGTCGTGGGCGTGAACGGCTTCGACGGGCAGTAC
>NZ_VJVX01000242.1:0-605 GCF_008033685.1 Microbispora sp. CSR-4 | reverse complement strand
GCAGCACGATAGAACAGCACCCGAAGCTCCTGGCGATGACGGTGATGGTTGTGGTGATCAACCCGTCTACCAGGAGCTTCGCCACATCATGAGGAAAACTCGAGCATCGCGATCATGCTGTGACCGGCTTAGCCGCCCGGCGGATGAAAAACGTTCATTGGTACTCTCCAGAGAGAGAATTCTGTGGGCTTATTCTCCAAGAAAAGAGCCGTTCCCGAGATCGGTGATGGCCCCGCTGAATCCTTCGAGGTGCGCTGGCGCAGAGATTTGACGCACGAGCGATATATCGACGAGTCGGCGCTATGGCAGCGGGTGCATGGCCACTATGAGCAAAGTGAAGTTCGTTGGGCTGCAAGTCCTGTTTATGTCCGCTTCAGCGACGCCGATTGGGATGGCTACGTCTACTTGACGGACGAGCGCCTTATAGTAGAGATGCACAACCCCACAGAAATGCAATGGGGGATACTTAGTCGCCCAATCCCCGAGCTTCAGCTCGTGACGTGGGACCTGACTTGGCTCACGTTTCAAGATCGCCGCTGAGCGCGAGGCGCTGACCTCGTGGTTCCCGGTTCGGAACGGCGAAAAGTGCGCACTAAATCGATCAT
>NZ_VJVX01000241.1:0-607 GCF_008033685.1 Microbispora sp. CSR-4 | reverse complement strand
GCCCGAGCAACGTCGTCAGCTCCACCCGTATCTCCGGCACCGACCACGATGTCGCGCCGGGCCCCCCACCAAGGCGGCCCTGCGACCGCTGAGGCTCCCGGCACCCGGGCTCACCCTCCGGCTCTGGTTCGGGTGCGGCGCTCCGGTCGTGCCCGCGCCCGTGCTCTGGTTCTGGTGCGGTGCTCCGGTCGCGCTCGTACGCAGGCGTGGGTTCGGTGCTCGGCCTCTGCCCGGTCTCCGGTTGTGGTGCGGTGCTTTGGCCGTGTCCACGCTCCGGCTCCGGAGCGACCCTCCGCCCGTGCCCGTGCCCATCTTCCGGCTCGGGTCCGTTACCCGGCCTCCGCTCGTAGTCGCGCTCGCGCTCGTGCTTCGGCTCGGGTCGGGAGCCCCGCCCGGGCTCGTGCTTCGGCTCGCCTGCGGGGGTACCGGCAGAGCCGGCGGGGCTGGCGGTAGTGCCTGCGGGGGTGTCAGGTTTGCCGGTGGCGGCGTCAGATGAGCCGGCGGGGTCGTCGGCCGAGCCGGTGGAGCTGGGGGTGTCGTCAGAGGTGTCGCCGGGGGTGGGATCGCCGGGTTCCACGAGAGGGTGGGCCAGGACATGGGTGACGAT
>NZ_VJVX01000240.1:0-618 GCF_008033685.1 Microbispora sp. CSR-4 | reverse complement strand
CGCGGTTGCCGCTGTGGGGTGTCGTTGACCGGTGATCGGTGGGGTCGTACGTTGCTGTGCGGTGTTCCTGGGTGTGGATGTCCGGGTGTGGATGTCGTTCGGGTGCACGAAAAGCCTTGTGGGGTCGGGAGTCTTTCCTCGGTCAGGGGCCCTGCGTGACCTGCAAGGAGCTCGGTTGTGACAAGCAGAACCAGAACGGGTGCCGGGGTGATCGGTGCTCTGGCCGGTGTGGTCGCCCTGGCCGGTGTGGCCGTCGCCCCGGCGGCGCAGGCCGCCACCGGGTGTGCCGTGACCTATACGACCAACGACTGGCCGGGTGGGTTCACCGCCGCCATCACGATCCAGAACCTGGGCAGCGCGATCAACGGCTGGAGTCTGGGGTTCGCGTTCCCGGCGAGTGGTCAGAAGGTGGACACCGGGTGGTCGGCCACCTTCAGTCAGAGCGGGCAGAACGTCACGGCCACGAACGTGGACTACAACGCGGCCATCGCCACCGGCGCGTCGGTGTCCATCGGCTTCAACGGCAGCTGGTCGGGGTCCAACCCCAAGCCTGCGTCGTTCACGCTCAACGGCGTCACCTGCACCGGCTCCATCACCACCTCATCACCCTCGCCGACC